>JAUNJX010000025.1 GCA_030533005.1 Clostridia bacterium
TTCTCTTTTGCCCCTTATTTCTTTGCCCCTTAATTCGCCCAGCCGAAGGAACACGCTACTGCCTGCTTCCAGCCGGACAGCTTTTTCTGCCGCAGAGTATCCGGCATGTTGGGCGTAAACACCTTATCCACCGCCCAGTTTTGCACCACGTCGTCCCGGCTTTTCCAATACCCGACGGCAAGACCCGCCAAGTACGCCGCCCCCATGGCGGTGGTCTCTACGCACACGGGGCGCTGCACCGGCGCGTCGATCATATCCGATTGAAACTGCATCAGAAAATCGTTGGCGCTCGCGCCCCCGTCCACGCGAAGCGCGGACAGCTTCACGCCCGCGTCCTCCTGCATGGCGTTGAGCACATCCCGCGTCTGATAGGCGATGGATTCAAGCGTAGCGCGGATGATATGCGCCCGGTTGACGCCGCGCGTCAGCCCCACGATGCAGCCCCGCGCGTACGGATCCCAATAGGGCGCGCCCAAGCCCACAAAGGCGGGCACAATATAGCAGCCGTTCGTATCCTCCACGCTGGACGCGAAGTATTCCGAATCCTTGGCGTTGGTGAGCAGACCCAGCTCGTCCCGCAGCCATTGTATCGCCGCCCCCGCCACGAATACGGAGCCTTCCAGCGCGTATTCCACCTTCCCTTCGGACAAGCCCCACGCGATGGTGGTGACAAGGCCGTTTTTCGACGCAATGGGCGCATCCCCCGTGTTCATGAGCATAAAGCCGCCCGTGCCATAGGTGTTTTTTGCCGTGCCCTTAGCAAAGCAGGTTTGGCCGAACAGCGCCGCTTGCTGATCCCCCGCAGCCCCCGCGATGGGGATAGCGCCGCCAAGAAGATTGGGGCGGGTCTGGCCGTATACACAGGAGGAGGGCTTGACCTCGGGCAGCATGCATGCGGGAATATCCAGCTCCCTTAGGATATCCGCGTCCCATTGCAGGGTGTGGATGTTAAAGAGCATGGTGCGCGAGGCGTTAGAATAATCCGTAACGTGCACGGCCCCGCCCGTCAGCCGCCAGATGAGCCATGTATCCACCGTGCCAAAGAGCAGCTCACCCGCGCTTGCACGCTCCCGCGCGCCGGGGATGTTTTCAAGTATCCAGCGCAGCTTGGTGCCGGAAAAATACGCATCCAGCACGAGCCCTGTCTTTTCCCTGACGGTATCCGCATAGCCCTTTTGCTTAAGCGCGTCGCAATACTCCGCCGTGCGGCGGCATTGCCATACGATCGCCCGGCATACGGGCTGGCCTGTGTTTTTATCCCAGACGATGGTGGTCTCCCGCTGGTTGGTGATGCCGATGGCGGCGATATCCGACGCGGCTGCGCCGATCTTCTCCATAGCCTCCCGCGCTACCTGCAGCTGCGTATCCCATATTTCGTTGGGCTCGTGCTCCACCCAGCCGGCGTGGGGGTAATACTGCTGGAATTCCTTTTGGGCGACACTGATCATGCTGCCCCGTTCGTCAAAAAGGATGCAGCGGTTGCTCGTCGTACCCGCGTCCAACGCCATGATGTATTTTTTCATGTAGCCTCACCTTCTGTCCATGCGGATAAAAAAGGGCAGGGAAATCCCTGCCCCCGAACCTTACGACTGCACTAAAAACGCCTGTATGAAAGCATCCAGATCGCCGTCCATGACGGCCTGAATGTTGCCGTTTTCCACGCCCGTGCGGTGATCCTTGACCAAGGTATAGGGCTGGAATACATAGGAGCGTATCTGGCTGCCCCATTCGATCTTCTTCATTTCGCCCTTGATCTGCGCCATCTGCTCCATGCGCTCCCGATCCTGCAATTCAAGGAGCTTGCCCTTGAGCATGCGCATGGCCATCTCCTTGTTCTGCAGCTGGCTGCGCTCGTTCTGGCACTGCACCACGATGCCCGTAGGCAGGTGCGTGATGCGGATGGCGGAGCTTACCTTGTTGACGTTCTGGCCGCCCGCGCCGCCGGAACGGTAGGTGTCGATGCGCATTTCGTCGGGATCCAGCACGATGTCGTTGGCGTCGTCGTCAAATATCGGCGTTACGTCCAAAGAAACGAAGGAGGTATGCCGCCGCCCCGCCGCGTCAAAGGGGGATATGCGCACAAGCCTGTGCACACCCTTTTCCGCCTTCAAATACCCGTAGGCGTTTTCGCCGTCCACCTCAAAGGTGACGCTTTTGACGCCCGCCTCGTCGCCGTCGAGAAGATCCAGCACCTTGACGGTGTAGCCGTGCTTCTCGCAGTAACGGGTGTACATGCGGTAGAGCATCTGCGTCCAGTCCTGCGCTTCCGTGCCGCCCGCGCCCGCGTGCAGGGACAATACGGCGTTGGACGCGTCGTAGGGGCCCTTTAGCATCAGCGCCAGCCGCAACGCGGCTACGCCCGCCTGAAAGGCTGCAAGCTCCGTATCGATTTCGGCAAGCAGGCTCTCGTCGTCCTCCTCCTCCGCCATCTCCAGCAGCGTCTGCACGTCCTCGCTTTGGGCGTTCAGCTTGTTGTATTGATTGATCTTGCCCTCAAGAAGCTTGATGCGGGCGTTGACCTTATTCGCCGCCTCCACATCGTCCCAGAAGCCGGGCTCCGCCATCTGGGTCTCCAGCCTTCCCTTTTCTTCCATCATGCCCGGGAAGTCAAAGGGATTCACCTGCCTCTTTCAGCGTTTGTACGGCCGCCTGTAATGCCACCTTGGTTTCGTCCAATACGATCACTGTTGCTCACTTCCTTCTATATATATATTTATTGTTTGTTTGTCGATAAGCGCTAGCTTTTCCCGCAGCAATTTTTGTACTTTTTCCCGCTGCCGCAGGGGCAGGGATCGTTGCGCCTCACCTCGTCGCCCACGCGCTTGGGCTGGGGCTTGGCGTCACCCGAGGTCTCGATGGGCTTGGCAAGCTGCTGCCGCTCCATGGGGGTCTTGGAGACCACCACATGGAAAAGCTGCCGCACGGTCTGCTCGCGGATGCCCACGATCATCTCGTCGAACATCTCAAAGCCCGCGTTGCGGTAGGCGACAACGGGATCCTTTTGGCCTATGGCCTGTAGGCCGATGCCCTGCCGAAGCTGATCCATCGCGTCGATATGATCCATCCAGTGCGCGTCCACGGCGCGAAGCAGCATCACGCGCTCGACCTCCCGCATGTCAACGCCCGCTTCCGCCGCCGCCACGGATTCCTCCTGCCTGGCATACGCGTCCTCCGCCATCTGCTGCACAGCGGCGCTCATGTCGTCAAGCTTGCTTACATCCTTGAGGGCGTTATACATATCCGCGCGGGTCAGCTCCACAAGCTCCCTGCACATGCCCTGCACGTCCCAATCGCCGCTACCGCCCACGCAATAGCGCTGCACGCGCTCCTGCACGGTCTCGGTGATCATCTCCATGATGGAGGCGTGGATATCCTCGCCCATGAGCACCTTGCGGCGCTGGCCGTAGATGATCTCGCGCTGCTTGTTCATCACGTCGTCGTATTCCAGCACGTTCTTTCGGATATCGAAGTTGTGCGCCTCCACACGCTTTTGGGCGCTTTCGATCTGCTTGGTGATGATGCTCATATCGATGGGGATATCATCCTCCGGGCTGATCTTTTCCATGAGCGAGCGCACGCGTTCGCCGCCGAAGCGCTGCATCAGCTCATCCTCCATGGAAACGTAAAAGCGGGTAGAGCCGGGATCGCCCTGCCGACCCGCGCGGCCGCGCAGCTGGTTGTCGATGCGGCGGGATTCGTGCCGCTCCGTGCCGATGATGTGCAGGCCGCCCGCCGCCACGACCTTTTCATGCTCCGCGTCCGTTACAAGCTTATGTCTTGAATAGGCTTCGGCATACTGCCGCCGCGCCTCCATGATCTGTTCGTCATCCGTATCCGCGTGCCCCGTGGCCTCCTCAATGAGCCAATCCTCCAGACCAGCCTGCCTAAGCTCGCGGCGTGCAAGGAATTCCGGGTTGCCGCCCAAGAGGATATCCGTGCCGCGACCCGCCATGTTGGTGGCGATGGTGACGCTGCCGTACTGACCCGCCTGTGCCACGATCTCGGCTTCCTTGGCGTGCAGCTTGGCGTTTAGCACCTCATGCTTGATGCCGCGCTTGGATAAGAGCGCCGACACGATCTCGCTCATCTCGACGGAGATGGTGCCCACAAGAATAGGCTGCCCCGTCTGGTGCACCTTGACGATCTCCTCGATGACCGCCGCGAGCTTGCCCTTGACGCTTGCGTAGACCACATCGTTGTTGTCCACGCGGACGAGCGGCTTATTGGTGGGTATCTCCACGACGTCCAGATTATAGATGGCTTGGAATTCATCCTCCTCGGTCTTGGCCGTACCCGTCATGCCCGCGAGCTTTTTGAACATGCGGAAGTAGTTCTGGAAGGTGATGGTGGCAAGGGTCTTGTTCTCCCGCTCCACCTTGACGTGCTCCTTGGCCTCCAGCGCCTGATGCAGCCCGTCGCTGTAGCGCCTGCCGATCATCAGGCGGCCGGTGAACTCGTCAACGATGAGCACCTGCCCCTCCTGCACGACATAATCCTTGTCCCGCTGGAAAAGCGCGTGCGCTTTTAGCGCCTGCTGGATATGATGGAGCTTTTCCGTGTTCTCCGTGGCGGAGATATCCTCGATGCCAAAGAACGCCTGCGCCTTGTTCATGCCCTGCTGGGTAAGCGCGACGGTGCGTGCCTTGATATCCGCCATGTAATCGCCGCTTTCGGGCTGATCCTCGCCCATGAGCGTTTCGGCCTTGCTCTTTTTTTCGATGTTTTCGCCGCGCTCCAGGCGGCACACGAATTTGTCCGTCTTTTCATACATATCGGTAGACTGCTCGCCGTGGCCGGAAATGATGAGCGGCGTGCGCGCTTCGTCGATGAGGATGGAGTCCACCTCGTCCACGATGGCGTAATTCAGCTCGCGCTGCACCATTTCTTCCTTATAGACCACCATATTGTCCCGGAGATAGTCAAAGCCAAATTCGTTGTTGGTGCCGTAGGTGATATCCGCGTTGTAGGCCTCGCGGCGCTCCACATTGTCCAGATCATGAACGATGCAGCCCACCGTAAGACCCAAAAACTTATAGATTTTCCCCATCCACTGCGCGTCGCGCTTGGCAAGGTAGTCGTTCACCGTGACCACATGTACGCCGTGACCGGATAAGGCATTCAAATATACGGGCAGCGTTTCTGTCAACGTCTTGCCCTCGCCCGTCTTCATTTCAGCGATGCGCCCCTGATGCAGCACGACGCCGCCGATGATCTGCACGTCGAAATGGCGCTGGCCGATGGTGCGCTGCGCGGCTTCCCGCACCACGGCGAAGGCCTCGGGCATAAGATCGTCCAAGGTCGCCCCGTTTGCAAGCCTTTCCCGGAATTCCTGCGTTTTTGCGCGCAGCTGTGCGTCGGTCAGCTTCTTGGTTTCGGGCTCCAGAGCGTTCACGCGCTCCAATATCGGCCGCAGCTTCCTGATCTGCGCTTCGGACGTATTGCCCAGCAGCTTATCTAAAAAACTCATGGCTTACCTCCATAAAAATTCAGTTTAGTTTACCATGAAAATGCCGCAAACACAATGCGCGCGTCCGGGATGTGGCATTTTCTTCACATTATGTTTCCTTTGGCTTTTCAGACCCCCGTGCTATACTATGGCGTATGAAAACGATATTGCTGTCAAGGTGCGGAAAATGAAAATGCTCTGGAAATATATTTTGATCGTCATAGGCGGATTGCTGTGTGCGGACACGGCGTTTTTCCTTACGCGCACGAGCGGGCACCTCGGCATATGGCTGCCGGGGCTGCTGGGGCTGCCGCTGCTGCTCGCGGGCGTGTTTTACGCGCCGCTTGGCGCTTTCTTCGCAAGCGGGCGCATGGGGCATACGCTCAAGCTCATGCTGATCTTCCTTTATATTGCGCTTATCCTCTTTTTTGCGTTCACAAGCCTGTTTCTCTATAAAAAGGGTAACGAGCGCGCCCCCTACAGCGCGGACGCGCTGGTGGTGCTGGGCTGCCATCTTTACGGCGCGCGCCCGTCGCTTACGCTGACCAAGCGCCTTGATACGGCGCTCGAATATCTTGAACACAGCCCCCGGACGATCTGCTTTGTCACCGGCGGGCAGAGCGGCGATGAGACGACCTCGGAGGGTGCCGCCATGCGGGATTACCTCATCGCGCGCGGCATAGACGCGTCGCGCATCGTGGTGGAGGACAAGTCCACGAGCACCTATGAAAACTTCCGCTTCACCGCCCCGCTGATCCGCGAACGCTGCGGCGAAAACGCAAGCATCGTATTTACCACCACCAAATTCCATACCTATCGCGCCGCGCGCACAGCCCTTCGCGCGGGCTTGCGGGTGGAGGGCTACAGCGCGCCCGGCGTGTGGTACATCACCCCTAACGACTACCTCAGGGAGTGCGTGGCGCTCGCGGGCTACGCCGCAATGGGCAGATTATAGGCAAAGGTCATTCGACCTTTGCCTATGGTTACAATTTGCAACTGTTCGATGCTCTCACGGTCGTTGCAAATTGCAGAGAAGCCCTTGCTTCGCAAGACCTTCCGCCCTCACCGCACATGTCGCCTCGGGCGGTTGCAAGTCAAGGGGTTCGCCCCTTGACAATCCCCAAGGAAGTTTGCCGAGTATCTGTGGCTGTGGCTGAAGGGTTTTTCGTTGACGTAAAAGAGCTGGGAGCATATAATGTTCCCAGTTTCTTTTGTATTTTTGACCGGGGAGATAAACATATGTCGATGGATTTCACTTCTCACTTTGCGGAAAACGTTTTTAACGCCGCTGTCATGAAAGCCTGCCTCAAGCCCGGGGTGTACGACGCGCTCAAGGCCACCATGCGGGCGGGGCAGCCGCTTGACCCCAGCATCGCGGGGGACGTGGCCTCGGCCATGAAGGAATGGGCGATCGAAAAGGGCGCTACGCACTACACCCACTGGTTCCAGCCCCTGACCGGCGTGACCGCCGAAAAGCACGACAGCTTTCTTTCGCCCAACAAAAGCGGCGCGCCCGTAACGGAATTTTCCGCCAAGGAGCTCATCATGAGCGAGCCGGACGCTTCGAGCTTCCCCTCGGGCGGGCTTCGCGCCACCTTTGAGGCGCGCGGCTATACCGCGTGGGATCCGACCTCCTACGCCTTCATCAAGGACGGCACGCTTTGCATCCCCACGGTGTTCTGCGCCTACGGCGGGGCGGCGCTGGACAAAAAGACGCCGCTTTTACGTTCCATCGAGCGGGTGGAGCGGGAGAGCCTCCGCATATTGAAGCTTTTCGGGGAAAGCGAGGTCAAGCGCGTCATCCCCATGGTGGGCGCGGAGCAGGAATATTTTCTCGTGGACAAGTCGTTGATGGAAAAGCGGCGCGATCTGCTGTTCTGCTCCCGTACGCTCTTTGGCGCGCCCCCACCCAAGGGACAGGAGCTGGACGACCATTATTTCGGCGCCATACAGCCCCGCGTCGCAGCCTACATGCGGGAGCTGGACGAGGAGCTTTGGAAGCTTGGCGTTTTTGCCAAAACCGAGCATAAGGAGGCCGCCCCCGGCCAATATGAGCTTGCGCTGGTCTATTGCGACGCGAACACCGCCACGGATCACAACCAGCTCGTGATGGAAACCATGAAAAAGATGGCCGAAAAGCACGGCTTCGTGTGTTTGCTCCACGAAAAGCCCTATTCCGGCGTAAACGGCAGCGGCAAGCACAACAACTGGTCGCTTGCAACCGATACGGGCGTCAACCTTCTCGACCCCGGCGATTCCCCCAGCAAGAACCTTCGCTTTTTGCTGTTCATGTCCGCCGTCATACAGGCGATCGACGAATATCAGGATATGCTGCGCGTTGCGACCTCGGGAGCCAGCAACGACTGCCGCTTAGGCGGCAACGAGGCGCCGCCCGCCATCGTTTCCCTCCATATCGGGGAGATACTCACCAACCTCTTTGAGGCGTTAGACCACAAGGAGAGCGTGGACGACAAGGAGCTGCCCATCCTGGAAAGCGGCGTTTGCGTCGTGCCCACGCTGACCACGGACAATACCGACCGCAACCGCACCGCTCCCATCGCCTTTACGGGCAACAAGTTTGAATTCCGCATGCCCGGCGCAAGCCAGTCCATCGCGGATATCAATACGGTCATCAACACGGCTGTCGCCAAGGTGCTTTCGGAATTTGCAGACGAGCTGGAGCAGGCGCCGGACTTCCACGCCGCAGCCTATCATCGCCTGCGCCACGCCTACCGCAAGCACAAGCGCATCATCTACAACGGCAACAACTACGGCGAGGCATGGCGCAAGATCGCGGCGGAACGGCAGCTTTTGAACCTGTCCAACACCGTGTCCGCGCTCGCCTGCTTCACGGAGGAGAAAAACATTCGCCTTTTCACAAGCTTTGGCATCTTCACCGAAGCCGAGATACGCTCGCGCTATGAAATCCAGCTGGAAAGCTACGGCAAGCTCATCCGCATCGAGGGCAACACGATGCTGGAAATGGCGCGGCGCGACATACTTCCCGCCGTCATCGCCTACCAGCGCGATCTGGTGGGCGCCGTGCTCAAGAAAAAGGAGCTTGGCGTAAGCGCTTCGCCCGAGGAAGGCTTGCTGCAATCCATCAGCGGCCTTGCCGATACGCTGTTTTACAACATCAACGCCTTGGAGGACGTGCTGCAAAACACGCCCGCCGCCGCCTGTGACGGAGCCACGCACGCCCGCGACGCGATATTGCCCGCCATGGCGGCGCTGCGAGACGCAGCCGACCGCTTGGAGGCGCTCACAGCCAAGCAATACTGGCCCTTCCCCACCTATGAGGATCTGTTATTCAAGCTGTAAAACGATCGCAACCGATTTGGCAGGATGCCTGAAAAAATTTTCAGGCATCCTGCTCCTTCTTTAGTATATTCGCGTGTATATTCCCGTCAAAATATTGACATAAGGCGGCGTTAGAACTATCATAGAGAAGGTTAGAAGAACTTAGATTTCCCGTCTGTCTTTCTTTTCTTGTGTGCAAAAACGCAAGATTCACCGTATATCATAACCACAAATCAAACTGGAGGTAAATCATGAACGCTTACATCGAAAGAGTCCTCGAAGACGTCAAGAAGCGCGACGCCCACGAACCCGAATTCCTGCAGACCGTGGAGGAGGTTCTCAAGTCCCTCGAATCCATGGTGGATAAGCATCCCGAATACGAGAAGGCCGGCCTTCTTGAGCGTCTGGTCGAGCCCGAGCGCGTAATCGAATTCCGCGTTCCCTGGGTCAACGACGCCGGCGAAGTCAAGGTCAACCGTGGCTTCCGCGTACAGTTCAACGGTGCGATCGGGCCTTACAAGGGCGGCCTGCGTTTCGCTTCCCACGTCAACCTTTCCGTTATGAAGTTCCTCGGCTTCGAGCAGACCTTCAAGAACAGCCTGACCAGCCTCCCCATGGGCGGCGGCAAGGGCGGTTCCGACTTCGATCCCAATGGCAAGAGCGACGGTGAGATCATGCGCTTCTGCCAGAGCTTCATGACCGAGCTCTATCGCCATATCGGCCCCAACGTGGACGTTCCCGCCGGTGATATCGGCGTAGGCGGCCGCGAGATCGGCTACCTCTTTGGCCAGTATAAGCGCATCCGCAACGCCTATGAAAACGGCGTGCTGACCGGCAAGGGTCCCTCCTTCGGCGGCAGCCCCTTCCGTCCCGAAGCCACCGGCTTTGGCGCTGTGTATTATCTTTGCGAAGTTCTCAAGCATGAGAAGGACGACATCAAGGGCAAGACCATCGCCATGTCCGGCTTTGGTAACGTCGCTTGGGGCGTAGCGATCAAGGCCACCCAGCTGGGCGCCAAGGTCGTCACCCTGTCCGGCCCCGACGGTTACTGCTACGATCCCGATGGCATCGCCACGCAGGAAAAGTGGGACTACATGCTGGAAATGCGCTCCTCCGGCCGCAACCAGGCCAAGGACTATGCCGACAAGTTTGGCGTAGAGTTCTTCCCCAAGCAGAAGCCCTGGGGCGTCAAGGTGGACGTTTGCATGCCTTGCGCATACCAGAACGAGATCGGCATGCCCGAAGCAGAGCAGATGCTCAAGAACGGCCTCAAGTACTACATCGAGGTCGCCAATATGCCCACCACCAACGAAGCGCTGTTCTATATGATGGATAAGGGTCTGATCGTTGCTCCCTCCAAGGCTGTCAACGCGGGCGGCGTGTCCGTCTCCGGTTTGGAAATGAGCCAGAACTCCGAGCGCCTCACCTGGAAGCCCGAAGAAGTTGACGCGATGCTGCTCAACATCATGGTCAACATCCATGCCGCTTCCGAGAAGGCCGCCGAAGAAGCCGGTCTTGGCTACAATCTGGTCGCCGGCGCGAACCTCGCGGGCTTCAAGAAGGTCGCTGACGCCATGATGGCACAGGGTATCGTCTAAGGTAAGCCGCAACAGGTAAGATCAACCCACAAAGGCTCCCGGCTTTACGGCCGGGAGCCTTTTTTTGCGCACCTTTGCACGCATATAGGCGCTTCCCACCCGCCGCCCGCCGTGCTACAATACCCTTAACATTAAGTAGCCGGGAGGTGACAGGTATCCCTACCATTCTGATCATAGAGGACGACAAGACGCTTTGCAGCGGCATCGCCGTCGCGCTAAGGGGCGGCGACTACGCGATCCTGCAGGCGCACAGCATCAGCGAAGCCCGTTCACGCCTGCAAGAAGAAAGGGTCGACCTGCTCATTCTGGACGTCAATTTACCGGACGGCAACGGCCTTGACCTTTTACAGTCGCTGCGGCGGGATGGCGATACGCCCGTCATCCTGCTGACCGCCAACGACATGGAAACGGACATCGTGACGGGGCTGGAAACGGGTGCGGACGATTACATCACAAAGCCCTTTTCCCTGGCGGTGCTTCGGGCGCGCGTCAACGCGCAGCTTCGCAGAAGCACGCAATCCGCCCTTCGCAGGATCGCCATAGACGATTTTGTCTTTGATTTTGAACACATGGCCTTTTCCCGAAACGGCGCGCCCTTGGAGCTAAGCAAAACGGAGCAAAAGCTGCTGCACATGCTCCTGGAGCACCGGGGGCAGACGCTGACGCGAGATACCCTGCTTGCGCGCGTATGGGGAAACGGCGGCGAATTCATCGATGAAAACGCCCTGTCCGTCACCGTCAAACGCCTGCGGGACAAGCTGGAGGCGCAGCCCTCCAAGCCGCGCTATATCAAAACGGTTTACGGCATAGGCTATACATGGGCGGTGAGGTGAGCATGGGCAAAGCCGTGATTTTTCTGCTTGCTGCCATCGCTGCCGCATCGCTGCTTACAGCGGTGCTTTCGTGGCGCAAGACCCGACGCACGATGGAGAACCTCAATCGGATGCTGGACGCCGCCATGGATGGCACGTTTGCCGAAGCGCATTTTGACGAAAGCCTGTTTTCCGCCGTGGAACACAGGCTCTCCCGCTATCTTTCCGCTTCGGCGGTATCGGCGCGGAACCTGGCGGCGGAAAAGGACAAGATCAAGGAATTGATCGCGGATATCTCCCATCAAACCAAAACGCCCATCGCCAACATCCTGCTCTACGCCCAGCTTTTGGGCGAACAGCCTTTACCCGAAGAAAGCCGCGCCAGCGTCACGGCGCTCAACGCGCAGGCGGAAAAGCTGCGCTTTCTGATCGACGCGCTGGTGAAAACCTCGCGGCTGGAAACCGGCGTGCTGGCTCTGCGCCCGCGGCACGCGGCGGTGCAGCCCGTATTGGAGGAGGCGCTCTCGCAGATCGCCCCCAAGGCCGCCGCCAAAGGGATCGCCGTCTCGCTTTTGCCCACGGACGCCGCCGCCTGCTTCGATCCCAAATGGACGGCGGAGGCGATCTATAACATCGTGGACAATGCCGTCAAATACACGCCCCCGGGCGGTGCTGTGCGCATGCGTGTCCTGCCCTATGCGCTGTTCGTCCGCATCGATATCGCGGATACCGGCATAGGCATCGATGAAGCGGAGCAGGCGAGGATATTCAGCCGCTTTTACCGTTCTCCCGCCGCGTGCGATGTGGAAGGTTTGGGGATCGGCCTGTACCTTTCGCGCCAGATCGTCGCCGGGGAGGGCGGCTATATCAAGGTTTCTTCCTCCGGGCAGGGAAGCATCTTCTCCGTATTTTTGCCACAGGAGACCGGAAATCTTACAAAACCGTCAGAATAAAGGCCGCCGTGGAAAGATTGTGGTAAGATTGTTGTTGTAAAGTGTGTATTGGCAATGGCCATACGCACTTTTTCATAGGAGGCATGGTATATGAACATATTGGAAACCAAGGCGCTCAAAAAAATCTACGGCACAGGCGACACCGCCGTTCACGCGCTGGACGGCGTGGATATTTGCGTTGCGAAGGGCGAATTCGTCGCCATCGTCGGCACCTCGGGCAGCGGCAAAAGCACGCTGCTGCACATGCTGGGCGGGCTGGATCAGCCCACCTCCGGCAGGGTTATCGTAGACGGCGCGGACATATTTTCCCTCAAGGACGAGGCGCGCACCATCTTCCGCCGCCGCAAGATCGGCTTTGTGTTTCAAAGCTACAATCTGGTTCCGGTGTTAAGCGTATACGAAAACATCATTTTGCCCATCCAGCTGGACGGAAACGTCCCGGATAAAGCCTATGTAGATAGCATCATAGAAACGCTGGGGCTAGGGAGCAAGCTCGACAACCTGCCCGCCAACCTTTCGGGCGGACAGCAGCAGCGCGTGGCGATCGCCCGCTCGCTTGCGACCAAGCCCGCCATCATTCTGGCGGACGAACCCACGGGCAACCTTGACAGCAAGACCAGTCAGGACGTGATGGGGCTTTTGAAGGTCACGGGAGAGAAATTCAGCCAAACCATCGTCATGATCACCCACAACGAGGAGCTTGCCCAAATGAGCGATCGCATCGTCCGCATCGAGGACGGGCGGATCGTGGCGCGGGGGTGATGGCATTGATGCAGGTAGCAAACCGCAAATGTATCCGGACGCTCGGCTTAAAAAGCATGCGCGCCGCCCGTACCCGCAACCTGGTGGCAATACTGGCGATTGCGTTAACTACGGTGCTTTTCACGTCGCTTTTTACCATCGCCCTTTCCATCAACGATTCCTTCCAGCAGGCTAATTTTCGCCAAGCCGGCGGCTGGAACCATGGCACCTTCAAATATCTGACAAAGACGCAGTTTGACGAGCTGAAAGACGATCCCCTCATCAAGCAGGCCGCCCTGCGGCGCTTTGTGGGCATGCCAAAGGATGCGCCCTTCAACAAGTCCCACGTCGAGGTAGGCTACAGCGACCCGCTGCAAGCCCGCTGGATGTATTGCGACCCCGTGGAGGGTCGCCTGCCCGCCGAGGGAACGGACGAGGCCGCCACGGACACCCGCGTGCTGGCGCTTTTAGGGGTAGAGCCCAAGCTGGGCGCCCCCTTTACCATGACCTTTGACGTGGACGGCAAGCCGGTCACGGAGACCTTTGCCCTTTGCGGCTGGTGGGACTACGACGAGGCGATCGTCGCCAACCATGTGCTCATCCCGTTTAGCCGCGCGCAGGCCATCTATGACAAGACGGGTCTGGGAAGCGGCATTGGGAACGACGGCATGACGGGCGCATGGAACCTGGATGTGATGTTCAAAAACAGCCTGCATACCGAGCAGGATATGCTGACGGTGCTCGCGCGCCACGGCTATCAAAGCGAAAGCCGCGCCGCCGGGGACAACTATATCCCCATCGGCGTCAACTGGGGGTATACCGGCGCGCAGCTTTCGGACGCCATGGACGCACAGACCGCCATCGCGCTGTTTGCGCTGCTGCTGCTCATCATCTTCACGGGGTATCTGATCATCTACAACGTGTTCCAGATCTCTGTGGCGGGGGATATCCGCTTTTACGGCCTGCTCAAGACCATCGGCACGACGCCCGGCCAGCTGCGCCGCATCATACGGCAGCAGGCGCTGCTATTGAGCCTTGGCGGCATTCCGCTGGGTCTTCTTGGCGGCTGGCTCGTGGGTGCGGGGCTTACGCCCGTGGTGCTGGGGCGGCTCAACGGCGTGGTGCTGGACGTCGTTTCCCTCAATCCTCTGATCTTCCTGCTTTCGTCGCTGTTTGCGCTGTTCACGGTGCTGCTTTCCTGCGTCCGTCCCGGGCGGATAGCAAGCCGGGTCTCCCCCATCGAGGCCGTGCGCTACACCGAGGGCAGCGGCGTCAAGCGCAAGCTGAAAAAGAGCGGCAGGGTCTCGCTCCCCGCCATGGCGTGGGCGAATCTCGGCCGCAGCCGGGGCAAGACCGCCGTGACCATCCTGTCGCTTTCCTTGGCGGTGGTGCTATTAAACATGACGGTGGCCTTTACCAACGGCTTTGATATGGATAAGTATCTTCGGAACGTCGTAGCGGATTACATCGTGGCGAACGCGGCGTATTTTCAGACGGGCGGCGAGCTTTACAGCGCGGACACGGCGCTGCCGGAATCCGTGATCCAAGAGGTAGCGGCACGGGACGGCATCACGGACGGCGGGCGCGTCTATGGCAAAACCTCTTATGTGTCGGAATTCGTTGCCGAGGACTACTTCCGCGCCATGTACGCGCGCTGGATCGATGCACAAACGCTTGACCGGCTCGTCGCGCGCAACGAGCGGGACGCCAAGGGGCTCTTGAGCGACAACGCCCAGCTTTACGGCATGGAGCCGTTTGCGCTGGATAAGCTGAGCGTATTGGAGGGCGACCTTAGCAAGCTCTACCTGCCCGGCGGCCGGTATATCGCCGCCGTCTACAGCCGGGACGATTACGGCAATCCCTACCCCGATTCCCACTGGGCCAAGGCAGGCGATACGATCACGCTTCGGTATGTGGAAGAATACGAATACTACCATCCCGATACCGGCGAAGTCTACGGCGCATGGGAAAACGTGCCCGAGGATGCGCCTTGGGTCTCCCGCGCGGTCAAATACCGGGATATAGACTACACCGTGGCGGCGGAGGTGCTCGTGCCCAACTCGCTTAGCTACCGCTATTACGGCAGCGACGAGTTCATCTTGAACGACCAAACCTTCATCGAGGATACCCGCACGGACTGCGTGATGCTCTACGCCTTTGACACGAGCGATCAGGCTGACGCGGGCATGGAAGCATACCTTGCGGACTACACAAGCAACATCAACCCGCAGTGCGATTATGAAAGCAAGGCCACCTACGCGGCGGAATTTGAAAGCTTCCGCAATATGTTCCTGCTGCTGGGCGGCGCGCTGTGCTTCATCGTGGGGCTGGTTGGCGTGCTGAACTTCTTCAACGCCGTGCTTACGGGCATCCTTACCCGCAAGCGGGAATTCGCCATGCTCCAATCCATCGGCATGACGGGCGGACAGCTGAAAAGCATGCTCGTGTGGGAGGGGCTCTGCTACGCCATGGGTGCGATCCTTCTTTCCCTCCTGCTGACGGTCGCGTTGGGGCCGCTTGGCGCCTCCGCGATGGAGAGCATGTTCTGGTTCTTCACCTACCGCTTTACCATCACGCCCATACTGCTCCTTGCTCCCCTGTTTGCGCTGCTGGGCTGTGCGGTGCCGCTATGCGTATACCGCGCGATGTCCCGCCTTACCATCGTGGAACGGCTGCGGGAGGCAGAATAGCGCCTTGCGCTTTCGGAAAAGTGGCTATAGCCACTTTTCCGAGTTTTCACGGGTCGCTTGCGCCGTTGGCGCGGCCAGCGCCCCGCGCAGGGAAACCCTTGGCAAGCAAGGACTTTCGCTCGCGCCGCGCGTGTCGCCGCTCACGAATAAAGCCTCTGGGGGCTGCGACCCCCAACCCCCCTAAAGGATTCTTTGGCAAGCTTCGCTGTCCTATGCCTTGGTAATCCCTTGGTTTTACGCTGTGTTTTATGCTATAGTAGGTGTGAAAATACTGCTTTCGGAGGATGAGGCTATGACGGATTGCGCCTGCATGCAGCTTGCGTTGGAGCAAGCAAAGCAAGCCGCCGCGCAAGGCGAGGTGCCCGTTGGGGCGATTTTAGTGCACAACGGCGCGGTCGTTGCGCAAGCGCACAATCTGGTGGAAGCCCGCCGCGACCCTACCGCCCACGCGGAGCTTTTGTGCCTGCAAGCGGGTATAGAAGCGCTTCAGGGCAAGTGGCTTTCGGACTGCACGCTCTACGTCACGCTGGAGCCCTGCGCCATGTGCGCCGGCGCCATGGTAAACGCCCGCCTTGGGCGGCTAGTATTCGGCGCGTTCGATGCACGCTGCGGCTGCTGCGGCTCCGCCCTTGATATCGTGACGGACGCGTTCTACCATACCGTGCCCACGGTGGGCGGACTGATGGAGGCGGAATGCGCGGCGCTTCTCACGGCTTTCTTTAAGGACAGGCGCGCCTGAAGCTCTGCGTACCGTCAACCAAAATAGCCGACGCCGACCTTTCACCCAAGGCCGGCGTCTTGTTTTTCTTGGAGGTTTCTTTTGGGAAAAATCAGGAAGGAATAAACACTTGAGCTACTGCTCTTCTCTCATCTCGCACGCTTAGTATAACAAAGGAATGTGACGAAAAAATGTGCACGGTTTGAAGGATTCGCAAGCAAAGTATGAATACCGCGTGACCTGCGGCCTATACGCCATAGACCTTCTCCCCGTCCAGCAACACGCAGGCGATACCCTCTGCGGTCAGATTGGCGTCCTTATAGGTCGCGCGATCATGCAAGGCCGGATAGTCCATCAGCACAAGATCGGCCGCCATCCCCTCCCGCACAGCGCCGCGATCCTTTAGCCCCAAGCGCGCGGCAGGCAGACCCGTCATGCGATGGATCATCTCCTCAAGCGTAAATAGCCCCTTTTCCTTTACATAATAGCAGATGGCGTGCGGAAATGTGCCAAACGCCCGCGGATGGCCGTTTTCATCGGGTCTGCCCAGCAGCCCATCCGTGCCGAGCACGGTATGGGGATAGCGGGCGATAGACAGCAAATCATCTTCGCACATGTGAAAATATACGCCAAGACCCAAGCCCTCGTTGCGGCGGAGTATATCGATATAGGCGTCAAAGGGCGCTTGCCCCGTTTTGTCCGCATACGCTGCTATGGTCATACCCTCCGCATCCTTAAAGAGCGGGCAGGCCGCCACCATCACGCCGTCAAAGCCGCCGCTGTTATAGATGTAGTTGTCATAATCGCTCTGTACGGCCATTTCCGCGCGTATGTCATGCAGTGCCACAGGATCGCATAAATGGCGGCACAGAGCTTCCATGCCATCCTTGCGGTAACGGGGCGGTATGGAAACGTTGAGCGAGGTCTGCCCGGCGAGATACGGATAGTGATCCACCGTCAGGTGCACACCACGCGCGATCGCCGCGTCAAACTTTTTGAGTATACGGGCAGGCTTTCCCCAGTTCTGCTTTCCCGCCGCCTTGAAATGGCTGATGAAGATGGGAACGCCCGCGCGTTCGGCGCACAGCAGCGCTTCTTCCTCCGCCTCCTCCACCATGTTGCTCTCATCCCGCACATGGGTCGCGTAGACGCCGCCGCAGTCATGCACCACGCGCAGCAGCGCGATCAGCTCCTCCGTCTGCCCATAGCAGCCCGGCGCATACACAAGGCCGGTGGAAAGACCCAGGGAGCCGCCCGCCATGGCTTCGCGCAGCAGCGTTTGCATGGCCGCCATCTGCGCTCTTGTAGGCTTGCCCGCGTCATACCCCATCACGGCAAGGCGCAGCGCCCCGTGCCCCGTAAAAAGCTCTGTCTTGGGCTTATGCGGTATAGCGTTTGCGTACGCCCGGTACGCCTTATAGCTTGCAAGCGCCTCCACGGGCGGCACGGTGGGGCAGGGGCTGATGCCGCTTACAAAGCGGGTGTGCCGGGGCATGTCCCGCGTATCGGCGGGCCACATGCTCACGCCGCATTGCCCCGCCGCCTGCGTGGTGACGCCTTGTGAGAACTTGCTGCGGCTGGAAAACGCGCTCTCCAGCATCAAATCGCCATGGGAGTGCGCGTCGATAAAGCCGGGCGTCAGCGTAAGCCCCGAAGCGTCCATCACCTCCGCCTCAAGCGGTACAGCCATGCCGCCCTTTGCCACCCGTTCGATCTTGCCCTTGTCAATAAGCACAGCGCCCGCAAATGCGGGCGCGCCTGTGCCGTCTATAATTGTCGCGTTTTGAATCAGCTTCATGGGTTCCCCCACTTTTTTGACTATGCTACGCCACGACGATGTTGACGATGTTCTTTACCACGATGACCTTGCGCACGGTCTTTCCCTCCACAAAGGGCTTGACCTCCTCATGGGAAAGAGCCTTTTCCTCCACCTGCGCTTTGTCCATGCCGGCGGGAAGGGTCATGCGGCCGCGGATCCTGCCATTGACCTGTATGCCGTATTCGATGCTCTCCTCCACCAAGGCGCTCTCGTCCCATGTGGGCCACGCGGTCGCGTAGAGCGGCTCGGCATTGCCCAAGATCTCGTTGAGCTCCTCGCAGATGTGGGGCGCGACGGGGGAAAGCAGCGTCAAAAGGATATGAAGCTCCGTACGGCTCACGCTGCCCTTGGTGTAGATTTCGTTCACCATGGTCATCATCTGCGCGATGGCCGTGTTGTACTTCATGGACTCGTAGTCCTCGCTCACCTTCTTGATGGTGTAGTTGACCACGCGCTTTAAGTCGTCGCTCACACCCTCGACGTCGTTGAGCATATCCTGCAAGCGCCATACGCGCTCTAAAAACCTGCGGCAGCCGCGCGCGCCCGTGGTGCTCCACGGAATAGGCTGATCGAACGCGCCCATGAACATCTCGTAAAGGCGGAAGCTGTCCGCGCCCATCTCGCGCACCACGTCGTCGGGATTGATGACGTTGCCGCGGGATTTGGACATCTTTTCGCCGTTCTCGCCTAATATCATGCCGTGGCTGGTGCGCTTCTGATAGGGTTCGGGCGTGGGCACGGCGCCAATATCATAGAGGAACTTATGCCAGAAGCGGGAATACAACAGATGCAGCGTCGTGTGCTCCATGCCGCCGTTATACCAGTCCACGGGCATCCAGTATTCCAAGGCTTCCTTGCTCGCAAGCTCGTTGTCGTTATGGGGATCGCAATAGCGCAGGAAATACCAGCTCGACCCCGCCCAGTTGGGCATGGTGTCCGTTTCGCGCACGGCGGGGCCGCCGCAGTGCGGGCAGGTGGTCTTGATCCAGTCCGTCGCGCGCGCAAGCGCCGAAGAACCGTCGTCCGTGGGCTGATAATCCGCGATCTCGGGCAGCACCAAGGGAAGCTCCTCATAGGGCAGCGGCACCCAGCCGCACTTTTCGCAATGCACAAGGGGAATAGGCTCGCCCCAGTAACGCTGGCGGGTGAACACCCAGTCGCGCAGCTTGTAGTTGACCTTGCGCGTGCCGATGCCCTTCTTTTCAAGCCAGTCGATCATCTTGGCGATAGCCTCCTTGACCTCCAGCCCGTTTAGGAAATCGGAATTGACAAGGATGCCGCTTGCGACGTCCGTAAACACTTCCTCCTGCACGTTCTTGCCGCCCGCAACCACCTCGATGATGGGCAGATCGAACTTTTTAGCGAAGTCCCAGTCGCGCTCGTCGTGCGCGGGAACCGCCATGATGGCGCCCGTGCCGTAGCCCATGAGGACATAGTCCGCCACCCAAACGGGGATGGGCTGATCGTTTACGGGGTTGATGGCCGTGATGCCCTCGAGCGGCACGCCGGTCTTTTCCTTATTCAATTCGCTGCGCTCGAAATCCGACTTGCGCGCCGCTTCCTTTTGATAGGCGCGCACGGCGTCCATGTTGGTGATCTTGTCCTGCATGGCGTCGATCAGGGGATGCTCGGGCGACACCACCATGTAGGTCGCGCCAAAGAGCGTGTCGCAGCGGGTGGTGTATACCTTCAAGCCCTCGGGATAGCCCTCGATGGGGAACACGACCTCCGCGCCCTCGCTGCGGCCGATCCAGTTCTTCTGCTGGATTTTTACGCGCTCGATAAAATCAAGATCGTCAAGATCGTCGATCAATCGCTGCGCGTATGCGGTGATTTTGAGCATCCACTGGGAGCGCACCTTTTGCACCACCGTGCCGCCGCAGCGTTCGCACACGCCGTCCACGACCTCCTCATTGGCTAACCCCACCTTGCAGGAGGTGCAGAAGTTGATGGGGATCTCCGCCTTATACGCAAGACCCTTTTCAAAGAGCTTCAAGAATATCCACTGCGTCCATTTGTAATAGCCGGGGTCGGTGGTGTTGACCTCGCGGCTCCAGTCAAAGGAGAAGCCCAGGCGCTTGAGCTGCTCGCGGAAATGCTTGACGTTGTCCTCCGTCACCTTGCGCGGATGCTCGCCCGTCTTGATGGCGTAGTTTTCCGTAGGCAGGCCGAACGCGTCCCAGCCGATGGGATACAGCACGTTATAGCCTTCCATGCGGCGCTTGCGCGCGATGATGTCCATGGCGGTATTGGAACGGGGATGTCCCACATGCAATCCCATGCCGGAAGGGTACGGGAACTCGATCAGGGGAAAGAACTTGGGCATGGTATAGTCGGTTTTCG
The DNA here is from genome assembly GCA_030533005.1 of Clostridia bacterium. GTDB lineage: Bacteria > Bacillota > Clostridia > Christensenellales > CAG-138 > JAQVRG01. Next base: position 20,421 of record JAUNJX010000025.1, read on the forward strand.
CCTCAAAGCAATGGGCGTCCTCCCACCGCTTCTGCCATTTGACTTCCACCGCGTCATGATCATATCTTTGCGACATAGAGAAACCTCCGCTGTTGAATTTTGTTTCGCGCATCCCGTGCGAATAAAAAAGCCTTCGTCCCCCTCAAGAGACGAAAGCTTAAGCTTCCGTGGTACCACTCTCGTTGCGGATATGCTCCGCCACTCGAATCCCATAACGCAGGATATGCGGCGCGGCCTACTCATTTTCAACCGTGCGGCTCCGCGACGAGCTTCGGCATTTCACCCCGCTGCCTCGCACCGTCCGGCAGCTCTCTTTGGCGGTCAAAATCCCTACTGTTTCGCTTCAACGCCTATATGGATGTTAGTATAGCGCCAACGGGCGGGAATTGTCAAGGCTGGGTTTATCCGATCCGTCGTCCCGCACTAGCGGGACGCGCCCGAGCTGCCGCCACCGCCGCCGGAGCTGCTCCAGCCGCCGCTTCTGCTGCCTGAGCCGCCGCTTCCGCCAAAGCGAAAGACCAGCCAAAGGAAAAGGCCGATGGATCCGAGAAGGGGCAATGCGATCACCCAGAATACAAAAAAGCAGATAACCATCCGCCCAAAAAACGGGCTGTCGTCTTTGGTGGTCACGGGCTGCGGCATAGCCGCATCCGCGGAGGTGTCCTCTCCCGGTTCCTCCACAATATCCAAATCCGCCGTCAGCGCTTCCGGCACATCTACACCGTATTCGGCGTAAATTGCCTTGGCGGTCTCCACCCACGTTTGCATGAGCGCGCGGTTCCATTGCGCGTTATGCATGGGCTCCACGCAGTAATCATCCAATATGCGCCCGCATTTGGCGTCGTTGAGGCAGCCCTCCATGCCGTATCCGATCTCCATGCGCACATGTGCCTCCTCTGTGGTAAAAACGATCAGCACGCCGCTATCCTTATCGGCGTCGCCTACGCCCCATTCGCGGGCAAGCTTCAGGCTGAACGTCTCCAAGGATTCGCTATAGGTGGAGGGCACCGCGGCCACCGCGATCTGCGCGCCTGTTTTTTCATCCAGCGCCCGCGCCTGCGCGGCGATAAACTGCTCCGTCTGCTCGCTGAACACATGGCTGTAATCGTTGATATACAGCATGGATGTGTGCGCGGGCAGCACAACGGTCGTCGTTTCCTTCGTGACCCAATCGACCAGCAGGGTGCCAAGCACAGAGATCACTAAAAAGATGATCAGTATTTTTTTGAATCCACCTTTTTTCCTATCTTTCGCCGCCATAGGAACGCCTTATGAAACGGACAGAACGGTTGGAACGGTGGTTTGCGCGGCCTCAGTGGCTTCAAAATACGTCGCTTCAGAGAAGCCGAACATCTTTGCAAACAGCATGCCGGGGAACCTCCGAATGGCAATATTGTAGGAATTTGCCGCCGCGTTATAGTCCTGCCGGGCTACCGCGATGCGGTTTTCCGTGCCGGAAAGCTCATCCATGAGGCTGGTATATACCGCGTCCGACTTTAGCTCCGGATAGGCTTCCGCGACGGCTACCAAGCGGGTCAGCGCGGCGCTCATCTCATCGTTGGCCGCCGCCCTTTCCGGCATGGTCTGCGCGCCCATCATGGCCTCGCGCGCTGCGGACACAGCGGCAAACACCTCCGCTTCATGGGTGGTGAAGTTGTTGACGGTTTGTATAAGGTTCGGGATCAGGTCGATCCTGCGCTGCAGCTGCGCCATGATATTCGCCTGCTGCGCCTCCACCTGGGACTGCGCCTTGATGATGCCGTTGTACCCCGAAACGAACAATATGGCAACGATCGCCAGCGCAACAACAATCCCGATGATGACTTTCTTCATAACGACTATCTCCTACTTTTTATAATAAGCTATTTTTATTGTATGTCCGCGCGCTGACCGCGTCAAGCCGTCCCGGATAATTCAGGAAGCGCAGCATGTATCCGGAGCGGCGCGTCTGCCCTTTTGAAACATTATGTTAATTCTGCGCCCCCGCAGCGTGCCCTTTATTGACAAGACAAGGGCATATTGGTAGAATCAACGCAAGTATTTAACCACTTGCAGGAGCGTGTATGAAGGCGTTGTTTCGTCGTTGCATGGCAGTTTTATTGGCATTGGGCATGCTGCCCTCCCTTGTTGCCTGTTCCGCGCCCGTATCGGGCGAAGTCGAGGCTGCGGCCGTGGCGATCACCCTTCCGCCCAGCGCTTCGCCCAAGCCCACCAAGGCGCCGCCTACCCCCACCCCCACGCCCGTTCCCACGCCGATGCCTACGCCGCCGCCCGCTGTGGGCGACAGCTTTTACGACGCATTTTTTGACGATGCGCTTTTTGTGGGCGATTCCATCACGCAGGGGCTGCAAAACTATGTGATACAGCTTCGCAAGGACAACCCTACGCTGCTGGGCACGGCGCGCTTTGCCGCCGCAAAAAGCTTCAATCTGGAGCGGGCGCGCCGCAAAAAGCCGCTCGAAAACAGCTCGCTGCGCTATAAGGGCAAGGCCATGACCATACCGGGTATCATGGAAGCGATGCAGGTCAATACTGTATACATCATGCTGGGCGTGAACGATTGGGCCGGGGCGCATATCGACGACTGCATCGAAAACTACGCCGCCATCATCGCCAACATCCGCGAAGCTGTTCCCGACGCCGTGATCTATGTGCAGTCCTGTACGCCGGTGACGCAGAAGGGCGAGAAGGCCAAGCTTACCAACGAAGGGCTGGATTCCTTCAACGTATCCCTGCAAGCGCTTTGCGAGCAGACCGGCGCCCGCTATGTGGATATATCCACCGCCCTCAAGGATGAGACCAACTGCCTCAATCCGGACTACTCCTCCGACAACTATGTGCACATGTCCAAGGAGGGGGCGCAGGTCTGGATCGGCGCCTTGTACCAATATGCCTATGACGCATACATCTCCGGCGCGTGGAGCGGTCCGGAGGAAAGGAATTGACTATGCAAAAGAAATTTCTGTTGATCCTGTTGGGTATCTGCATGCTTGCGCTAGGCGCATGCGCAAAGCCCGCCTTGGAGACCACCACCCAGGACGCCGGTCTCCTCTTTACCAACGCCTACACAGCGATGGAGCCGCAGCTTCCCGAGATGATGGAAATACCCGAGGATATGATACTGGATTATTACGGTATCGAACCTGCGGACTATACCGCAAGCCTCGTGCGCATCAGCGTGGACAACATGCTTGCCGACGAGATCGTTTTGATGGAGGGCGTGGATGACGCCGCTGCGGATCGGATCGAGGCCATGCTCAACGAACGCCTGCAGGCCAAGGCGGACGAAGCGGAAAGCTATTCGCCCGAGCAGTTTGCCATCATCGAAAAATGCGCCGTCGTGCGCGACGGGCAATCCGTGGCACTCCTCGTTTCTGCAGATCACCAAAGCATGGCAGACGCCTTTATGGCGCGGAGCTAAGCAGCATGACCGCGCGCACCCGAAGGCCGGTATTGCTCGCTTTAGCGCTTTGCATGGCGTTGCTGCCCTGCATGGACGCACAGGCCTCCTCCGGCGACGATTTTTTCACCGACGCGGTGTTCTTCGGCGATTCGCTCACGGTGGGCTTGGAAAAGTATGTGAGCGCAAAGCGTGAATCCGACGAGGATTTTTGGAGCAACGCGCAATTCTTAGCGCAAAACGGCTATATGGTCTCCCATATGGAAAATGAGGACGGCTTTTCCAAGCACCCTTCCTACGATGGCAAACAAAGGCAGCCGCAGAAAAGCCTTGACGCCATGGGCGCAAAAAAGGTGTTCATCACGCTGGGCATCAACGATTCAGCGGGTGAGGTCAGCTTGCTTTTAAGCAATTATCAAAACATGCTCGCCATCATCCGGGATCGCCTGCCCGAAGCGCAGCTCTACATCATCGCCGTGTTCCCCATGACCCCCACGCGGGAAAACACGGCGCGCAACAACAAAAAGATCGACCAGATCAACGAAGGATTGCTGCGTCTTGCAATGAGCAGCGACATCCCCTTCATCGACTTCACCCCGCGCCTCAAGGATCAGGGCGGCGCCTTGCAGCGGAACTATTCCAGCGACGATTATGTGCATTTCAGCAACGAAGGCTACGACGTCTGGATCGATGCGATGTATGATTTCGTCAAATTCATCAGCCGCACGCCGCAGAGCAGCGGGCAGGCCAGCATCGTCAACGTCAAGGAATTCGTCAATGCCAGAAGCAAGCCCTCCAAATCCGGCAAAAAGGTGTCCACCATCGCCAAGGGCGAGACCGTGGACGTGCTGGAAGCCAGCTCCGGCGGCTGGTATAAGGTCGCCTACGACGGCGAGGAAATGTATGTCTACGGCGAATATCTCTCCATCGGCACGGCAGGCCTGCGCGGCAAGGTCGTGAACGTATCCGAATACGCCAACCTCCGCAAGCGCCCCAACACGGAGGCGGAGCAGGTCGGGCAAGCGGAAAAGGACGCGATTCTGAGCGTCAGCCAGCTCTATTTCAACCCGTCATGGTATCGCGTCATCGTAAACGGCGATCCCGCCTATATCAGCAAGGAATATGTAGAGCTTTCCTAGAAAGAATGTACAAGCAAAGAGGGACAGGGCTTTATCGGCTCTGTCCCTCTTGGTTGATAAGCGCAATGCCGCTATCTGCTCATCCACTTCGCTTCCCTGGTGAGCGCCGACGCGAATATCTCGAAGGCATGCCCCTTCATATGCACAAAACCGTCCCGCGAATACTCCGGCTTCAGCCCGCCCGTCTTATCCTGCAAGCTGCCGTTGAAATTGATGTAGTCGCAGCCCTTGGAGCGCGCCAAATCCTCCACCATCACGTTGTAGTCGGTCACGTTCTCATTTTGGAATTTGGAATACTGCCCCTCCGTCACGATGGGCGTAATCCCGATCAAGCAGATCTTGATATCGCGGTTCTTCTCGCGGATGTTATTGATGAGCTTTTCGTATTTTACGCGGTTATCCTGTGCCGCGTGAAATATGTCGTTGAGACCCAGCATGATAAACACCTTTTTTGCGCCCATGGCGGCAAGCGCGTCCTCCGGCTTATAGGATCTTCCGCCGTATTTTACAAGCTTTTTGGGGTTGGAGGCGGACGCGTAGGTAAGGCTGTAGCTGATGGTTGTCATAAATTGCAGCTCGCCCAGAAAATTCGGCTCCTTCTTCTTTTTATACTCCGCATAGATGCGCAGCCCGTCGCTGACGGAATCGCCAATGATCGCCGTGTCGTTGAACCATGGCGCAGCCGTGGGCACAGGCGTGGGCGTGACGTTCTTAGGTGTTTTGGTGGGCTTGGGCGTTTTTTTTGCGGCTTCCGCCGATGGGGTCGGGGTAGCCGCAGCCGAAACGGAGCGCCACTCCCCCGCCGCGTCCTGCGTGGCTGCAGGCGTGGGGGTGGGCGCGGGCGTATAGGCCGGATCCGCTACAGACCGCCATTCGGACGTTGACGTCGGCGTCGTCTCCGCCTCCAAGGCGTATGCCATCACAGGAACAGCCAGCAGCGAGACGATCAGCAAAAGGGAAATCAGTTTTTTCATCGTTTTTTCTCCGGTTTCTACATCTATCGGTTGAGGAACACCATGTTCCGATCCGTTTCAAAATTGTTCACGCTATAAAGTATGAGCACCTCGTCGATGCCGTTTTTCCGCACATAATCCTGTACGGGGTCGCGGTAGTAGCGCATATCCAAAAGGTGGATTTCCTTATAGTGCGCCGTCAAAAAGGGTGCGACGCAGTGGGCAAAGGAATCCTTGATGAGCAGCAGCTTTTTGCCCGTCCCCTCCCGCTCTATGATCTGGCGGGGGTGGTTGCCGCCTAAGAACACCGTATATTGATCCTGCTTTGCAAGGTTTTCCCGCACATACACGCCATCCTGCGTCGTGGCGGCGCCCTCCTCAAAGGTGGTCAGGGTACACGCATCGTCATGCGAGAAAAGCTCGATGGTATCCGGCTGCACCCACCACGCGCCGGAGCGCGCGCGGGTCGTGCCGCAAAAGCTCTCGCTCACGCGTTCGCGGGTGTAGCTGTCCAAGGCGTTTGGCGCAAAGCCAAGGCCCTGCGCCAACGCCGTGTAGGCATAATACGCCCCCAAGGACGTAGGATGATGATCCGTACGGTAATAGATATATTCCCCGCTGTGCGCCCGCATCACCGGCGCAAGCTCGATCGGCGTCACGTTTGCAAGCGCGGCATACGCGTCGGCGATCACCTGCTCCTGCGCGCCGTCGGCCGCATAGCGCGGCAGCAGATCGTCGTAAATGCATATGCTGTTGGGCAGCAGCGCCACATATACCGGCACGCCGGCCTCCAAGGCAAAGCGATTGACGCTTTTGACATTGGCGTCTACAGCCGTGATCGCGGCGGGCTTTTCGATCAAATAATCCTTCTTCGCCAGATACACGCCGCCGTTTTCCTTTTTGCCCGCCGCGCGTTCCGCGCTGGCCTTCATGCCCACCCAGACGTCCCTGTGCACAAACTGATCGGTAAAATACTCCTCAAATTGCAGCGTCCAGCCCGGTTCATCCAGCAGCAGGGCTCGCAGCGAGAAAGGCGGCTTCTGATCTAGCACACGGTTTTCCGCGGCGCTAAACGCCCTGTCGGGCGAAAAGAGGTTGGCGACGGTCAAAATGGCGATCACGCCAAGAAATGCCCACACCGTAAGCGGGATTTGCACTTTTTTCTTTTCCATAGTCCCCTCCCGCACTAAAATCTAAAATAGAGGAACGGATTGTAGCTTGCGTCCACGATGTACGCCGTGCAAAGGATCAAGCCCAGCAAGCACAGCATGGCCTCGCTTGCGCCATACAAACGCGGCATGCGCGAGCGCAGCCTTCTCATCAGGTCACGGCACAGCGGCGTGCAGGCGATCAAGCCCACCGCCAATAGCGGCAGCCATTGCGTGAGCGCGTAGCGCGCCGTGTCGTCCACAAGCCCCGCTGCATGCACGCTAAAGAGGCTGCTCATATACCCGCCTATCGCCGAAAGCGAGGGTAGCGCAAAGATCACCCAGCCCATCATCACAAAAAAGAAAGCATACAGCGTCGAAACCGCTTTGGGCAGCCGCCGCAAAACGTCCTTCAAGCAGTACTTTTCCAAAATCAGCAGCACGGCATAATACCCGCCCCACAGGACGAAATTCCAGCTTGCGCCGTGCCAAAATCCCGTCAGCAGCCATACGATGCCGATGTTGAGGATGTGCCGCAGTATGCTGCACCGATTGCCGCCAAGAGGGATATAGAGGTATTCTTTGAACCATGTACCCAGGGAAATATGCCATCTTTTACCCCAAAACTCCGTGACGCTCCTGGAAAGATACGGATAATTGAAGTTGATCTGGAATTCAAAGCCAAACATGCGGCCAAGGCCGATGGCCATGTCGGAATACCCGCCAAAGTCGAAATAGATTTGCAGGGTGTAGGCGACGATACCCATCCACGCGCCCAGCACGCTGCGCCCGTCCGCCGGAAGCGCCGAAAAGGTCTCCCAAAGCTGGCCGAATGCGTTTGCAAGCAACACCTTCTTTGCAAGGCCGATCATGAAGCACACCACGCCGCTGCGGAATTTTTCCATGCTTTCGCCGCGCGTATCAAGCTGTTCGGCAATGGTTTTATACCGCACGATAGGGCCCGCGATCAGCTGCGGGAAAAGGGATACATAGAGTGCGAATTTGGCATAGCTTTTCTGCACGTCCGCATCCCCTCGATACACGTCGATGGCGTAGGACATGCTTTGGAAGGTATAAAAGGATATGCCCAGCGGCAGCGCAACGCCCAACGGCCGCAGCCTTCCCTGCCACACGGGCAGCAGCGCAAGGTTTTCAATGAAAAAGTCCGTATACTTAAAAAAGCACAGCACCAGCAGGTTGAAGGCTACGCTCCACCCCACCAGACGCTTCGCTTTTTCCGGCTCGCGTTCCCGCAGCTTTCCCACCTGTGCGCCAAAGAAGAAATTCGCCGTAATGGAAAAAAGCATCACCACAAGATACAGCGGTTCGCCAAAGCTATAGAACAAGAGGCTAAAAACCAGCAGCACAGCCGCCCTGTACCTGGGCGGACACAAAAAATAGCACAATAGTACCGCCGGTAAAAAGGCATATAAAAAAACAAGGCTGCTAAAAACCATATTCGCTCCGCCGCGCGCCTTAGGCGCGCAAATTTATACAAATACATTATCCGACAAAATGCGCCGCATTACAACTATATCTTTTTTATGCCCCCTGTTCCATGACGGAATTGCGGCGCATGCAGCCCGGCGCAGCTTTTTTGCGTTGCATTTTGCCCTTTCATATTGTATAATTTCATCTGCGTCCTTATGACGCATGGCACGGAGCGGTATCGAAGCGGTCATAACGGGGCTGACTCGAAATCAGTTTGACGGAAACGTCACGTGGGTTCGAATCCCACCCGCTCCGCCAAAATAGGAAAAAGGGTACTGCCAAGTATCCTTTTTCCTATTTTGGAGCTATCATTGCGTGGGATTCGAAGCCGCGTCCGAGCGATAGCGAGGAAAATTGCAACGGTGTTGCGATTTTAGCGGCCGGCTTTTGCGAACAGGCGAATTGCGCCGCGTGAAACGCAAGCAAGTTTGCCGATGTGAGCAAAAGAAATCCCACCCGCGTCCACCACATCGTCAACATGAAGTTGATACAATGAATCCCGCTTCCTTACGAGGCGGGATTTGTCATATAGATCATCTTTGATTCGTATAATAACATAAAATGAAAAGGAATAGCGGCACTCAAGCAAGCACCGCTATTCCACACCCTGTAAGGCAGGGGGGGCTGTGCCTTACTCCAGCCTTTTTTATCATACAAAACCTTGTTTGTGAATGCAAGTGTTAAGTTGTTGTTTTTCAACAAGAATGGCCGTTCCTGACATAATCACACCTACTGCTTCTGAAGCAGCGTGTAAATTAGCTTTGGCAGAATCCGGGAATGCGGAAGGATTCTTACCCGCTGTAATTTGAAACACGGCTACCCTATTGCATGCGGCCATTCATGGAGGTCAATTGCCCGGGATTGGCGCATAGTCGTCCCCCGGCGGGGCGGCGGTGCCCGCCACGGGGGATATGCCCGTATGGGCGTGGTTGTTCGGTTGGTTGTGGGCATAACAAATACGCTACCCGTGCGTGCGGCGCAAAAGGCATAGTTAAAATGCGCATGCTTTTCGCGCATATCTAAATCCGATCAGTATGTAATGTCGGAGCAAGCTGCATATGGCTTGCTCCGTTTTTGTGCAAACGCGTATTTACAACTCGTCGTGTATCCGTATACAATGGAAAGAAACGAAGGAAAAGGATCCGTGCATGCACTATATATCTACAAAGGAAGCCGCCGAAAAATGGGGCGTTTCCGCGCGCAACGTCCAGCGGCTCTTAATGCAGGGGCGTCTTGCGGGTGCTAAAAAGTATGGAAATTATTGGATGATCCCCGCGGACAGCGAAAAACCGCAGGATCCGCGCCGGGCGCGCAAGCGGGCGGCGACGCGTCCGTTCTATACCTTGCCGCGCCAATGCCCGCTTTTGATCATGACCACGTTGTACACCGTGCCCGGGAGCGCCGATGCGGTGACGGAATCGCTTGCGTATGATGCGGAAGCCCAGACCTTGTTTCGCATGGAGCTTACCTTTCTGCGGGGGGATATCGACGGCGCGAGCGCGTTGCTGGATACATTGCCCTTGGATGCGGCGCGGCCGGATCTGTTCAGCGCCATAGCCTTTTGGCGCTGTATGTGCGCACTGCATCGCAGCGACGTGCAGGCATGGCTTTTTTACAAACAAAAGCTGCAGCAAATGACCTGCCGGACGGAATGGGAAGCGGCGCAGCGGGACTTTTGGCTGGGCAGCACCGATCTTGCGCTATATGACGTCAACAGCTTGCCGGACTGGTTTTGCGCGGGCGATTTTGATCCGCTGCCCAAAGACGCTTATCCCACGGCGCGGTTTTCCTATATAAAGTATGCGATACTGACCAATCAAAACGCGCAGGCCGCCTTGCTTGTCAAGCCTTTACTTTCCGAGTGCCGCGCGGAGGGCGCATTGGTCGCGGAAATCTATGGCCGTGCCATCATCGCTACATCCTTTCTTGAATATGGCGATATGCCCGCCGCTATCAAAGAGATCGATCGAGCCATCGAACTTGCCTTGCCTGACCGGCTGTATGCGCCGTTGGCGGACTACAGAGACAATCTGGGTACGCTATTGGACGAACGGCTCGCCCTTACGGATAAGGAGGCGCTAAAGGCGGTCAAGGCGCTGAGCAAGCAGGTAAGCGTGGGATGGGCGGCGCTCAACAGAGAGCTTCGCGGCCTTATCAATACCACGAATCTGACACAGCAGGAGCATCACGCCGCCAAGCTGGCGGTCAAGGGCTTGACAAACGCGGAGATCGCGGAGAGGATGCACGTTTCGGTCAATACGATCAAGCGATACATCAGCGAGGCGATCAGCAAAACCGGGGCGCGGGATCGCAGCGAGCTTGTCAAATACCTTGCGATGGAATTTTTGGTCGAATGAATTGGTTCTTTTTTTGCTGTTTTCGGGTCATGCAGGAATCGAAAAAAATCCTTATACTATAAATGTATAATACTATGGAAATTTGTGCTTAAAAAGTCAGCTTCGCTATTTTTACCTTGCGTACGCGACGGCGGGAGAGGGGTGATCCGTTTGTACCCTGTGCTGCATATCGGTGACTTGCATGTTACCGGGTATTGGCTGATGACCGCTTTGGGCGTTGCGGCTGCCGCGTCTTATGTTGCGCTGACCTGTCGCGGCGGCAAGGTCGGGCAGGTTGCTTGGTATCATATGTGGACGCTCTTTTGCATTGCCCTGATGGCGGCCTTCATAGGCGGCAAGCTTGCGGGGATGCTTGTAAACGCACCGGGCATTCTAAGGGATTGGCGCGTCTACAAGGCCGATCCTGCGGCGCTTTGGGCGGCATTGACCGCCGGACGCTCCTTTTATGGCGGCTTTTTGCTGCTGGTGGCTTCGCTTTGGTGGTACAGTCGCGCAAACGGCCTGCCGCTTGACGACGTGGGCGCGATCCTTACGCCGTCCGTTCCCTTGTACGCGGCGTTTGGGCGAGTGGGCTGCTTTTTAGGCGGCTGCTGCTACGGCGTGCCGGTCAGCTGGGGCGTCGTGTTCCCGGAAGGCTCGCTTGCGCCTGCGGGCGTTCCGCTGTTTCCAAGCCAGCTTGCCGAGGCTGCCGTGCAATTTCTGTTATTTATCGTACTTGCGGTGCTTACGCGGCGAATCAGGCAAAAGTGGCTGATCTTTCCTTTGTACCTTGGCGGCTACGCGGTGATGCGCTTTCTATTGGAGTTTTGGCGGGGCGATCCCGAACGCGGGGTATGGCTGCTCTCCGCGGGGCAGTGGACGAGCATGCTGCTGCTGGCGGTGGCAGCCATCATCGTGTGGACGCGCTTACACAAACAATACGGTGCGCCCGCATGAGGGGGCGCGTGAAACCGCCGGCTCCGGCCATCTGCTTTGCCTGTGGCTTGGCGACGGGTCTGTGCCTGCTGTTTGCGGCGTTCGGCTTCGCCGTGTTCGTGCTGTCGGCGCCCGCGCTTGCGTTTAGATTGCGTGAGGATGATGCGAAACGCGCGCTCGGGCTGTGCGCCGCCTTCTGCTTTGGGCTTTGCGCGGGGGGATACTGTGTGGCCTTTCGCATACGGCCGGACGTAGCGCCCAACATGGTATTTGGGGTGGATTTGGCCACGTTTGCAGGGGCTTGTCTCCTGCATGGCACCGTGCTTACAGCGGGGCTGTGGTGCGGCGCGCGGCTGCCCTGCCGCCGCACTTGGCGCTGGGCGGTGCTGTCGATATGCTGGGCTTTGTCCGAATGGGCTTGCGGCATAGGGGCGCTTGCGTGGCCTACGCTGCGGCTGGGTCTTGCCCTGTGGCGGTATCCTGTTTTTTTGCAAACCGTGCGCACCTTTGGATCGTTGTTCGCGGGCGCGCTGGTGATGGCTGTTAACGTTCTTTTGGCGCAGGCGCTTTGCCGCATGCGGGAGAAGGAACGGTGGGCGAAGCCGCTCATTGCGGCGATCGCGCTCTTTGCACTCAATGCCGTGTACGGCATCGTTTCTCTTGCGACGCCTTCGTCAGGCGAGCTCATAAGCGTCGCCGCCGTGCAGCCGGGGCAGCCCGGAGAGGGGCAGGATTTGGAGGCCGTATACGACGCTTCGCTCAAGCTTGCGCAGGAGGCGGCGAAAAACCGTCCCGCGCTGCTCCTTACGCCGGAAAACAGCACGCCGACGCTCTTTTATTATGACGCGGACAGGCAGGCGCAATGGGGTGAGGTCGCGCAAAAAAGCGGCGGCGATCTGCTGCTGGGCGGCGTTTATGCGGCATGGTGGGACGGAGCGGACGGAATGACCGTATCCCCTATGGAGGTCGAAGCGTCACAGCTTGACGAACAGCTTGCAAACGGCGAAAGGCGATACAGCGTATACACCCGTTCGGCGGCATACCTGTTCGGCGCGGACGGCGCGCTTCGCCAAACCTATCAAAAGCAGCGCGAGGTGCCCTTGTTTGAAAACGGGCAGGGCAGGCAGCCGTTCCAATGGAAGCCCGTTGTGCGCCCCGGCCTGTTGTCCGGCGGCAAGGTCAAGATCGGCGTGCTGATCTGCTACGAAAGCCTGTTTTCCTCCATGGCGCGCCGTGCGGTCAACGAGGGCGCAGAGATCTTGGCGGTGACGACCAACGACGCGCGCTTCGACGCGGACGCGGCAAAGGGGCTGCACCTCGCCCACGGGATATGCCGCGCGCTGGAAACGGGTCGCCCGCTCATACAGGCGGGAAGAAACGGCTACACCGCCGTGATCGACGACAAGGGTCGGATCACAGCGTCGCTCCCGCCGGAGGATGTGGGGGTGCTGCACGCGCAAGCGCGGCTGACTGCGGCGCGCACGCCATATCTATTGTGGGGGGACGGCTGGCTTGCCCTGTGTGCGGCGGCGTGCGCAGGGATGGTAGCGGACGGGCTTTTACAAAAAAAGAAGGAAAATGCAGGGCGTGAAGCGAAAGGAGAAAAGGAATGAAACATGCAAAGGGGAAAAATGTTCCGTGGCTGCGGGTGCTCTTGAGCGCTGCGCTCGCGCTTTGCGCGCTATGCCTTGCAGCGCCGCTAATGGGTTGCAAGGATTATGATGACAGTGCAACATTGGAAAAGCTTAAAGAAGTGAAACAGAACAAAGACGAAGCGACACGGAAGCAAGACTCGACGTTGCAGAAAGACCCTGCGCAGCAAGACC
>JAUNJX010000079.1 GCA_030533005.1 Clostridia bacterium
ATCACCATGTCCCGGTATTCCCATATGGCCAAGAGGGTCGTTTTCATGCAAAAATCGGTTCCTTTATTTACAAATCATTACTTGCGCTTAATTTATGCGCTTCCATCACTCCTGCGCTTCATTTCTGCGCCTGCCGCACGTCGGCGCGCCACGCGTCAAGGCATTGGGCGACGGTTGTTTCAAGCGGTATCTCGGGACGCCAGCCCGTGGCGGCGAAGATCTTGCGCGTGTCCGCCTCGATGCGGGGCACGTCCGCAGGGCGCATCCGCGCGGGGTCCTGCATGACGCGTATCTGCGCCTTTGCAAGGGCGAGCACCTGATCGAGCAGCGTTTGAACGGCGATGGCGCTGCCGCTGCCCACGTTGTAGGTCTCCCCCGCCGCGCCTTTTTCCATCAAAAGGCGATAGGCGCGCACCACGTCGCGCACGTCGGTAAAATCGCGTTCGGCTTCCAGATTGCCCACATGCAGCACGGGTTCACAAAGCCCCGCCTCGATCTGCGCCACCCTTTTGCAAAAATCGGGCAGCACGAAGCCCGGGCGCTGCCCGGGGCCGATATGGTTGAACGCGCGGGTGCACATCACATCAAGCCCGTAGGCTTTGGCGTACACCGCGCCCAGCATGTTCTGCGCCGCCTTTGTCACGGCGTACACGTTGCCAGGCCGCAGAGGGCCATCCTCGCCTATGGGGGATTCGCCGGGGCGGATATAGCCGTACTCCTCGCCGGAGCCGATCAAAAGCAGCCGCGCAGTACTCTTGTTTTCCGCCAGCGCCTGCAGGACGTTGCACGCGCCCTTGACGTTGATATCGATGGTGAGCGCGGGCTTTTCCCACGACAGGCCCACGGAGCTTTGCGCCGCCAGATGGTAGATGTGCGCCGGCGCGAGCGAACGGAGCAGCTCCCGCAGGGCAGCCGCGTCCAGAATATCCAGATCGCAGGTCTGCACATCGGGCAGGCGGAACGTTTCCTGCGGCAGCTTGGTGACGTATACCGTATCGCCGCAGGCGCAAAGATGCGCCGCGAGGTGTTCGCCCACGAAACCCGCGCCGCCGATGATGAGCGCGCGGCTCACCCGATCTCCTTTTTGACGAGCGCAAGATCCGTCTCGACCATGCGCGCCACCAGCTCGTCAAAGCTGATCTCCCGCGTCCAGCCCAAGACCTTTTCCGCCTTGGAGGGATCGCCCAGCAGCAGCTGCACCTCGGCGGGCCGGAAGAATTTGGGATTGACCTTCACGACGGTCCTGCCGCTGTTTTTGTCGATACCGACCTCATCCACGCCCTTGCCCTGCCATACAAGCTCCATGCCAAGCGGCCGGAAGGCGGCCTCCACAAAATCGCGCACGGCGCGCGTCTCGCCCGTGGCGACAACGTAATCGTCCGGCTTATCCTGCTGGAGCATCAGCCACATGGCGCGCACATAATCCTTGGAATGTCCCCAGTCGCGCTTGGCGTCCATGTTGCCAAGCTCCACATGTTCCTGCACGCCCAGCTTGATGCGGGCGGCGGCGTCCGTGATCTTGCGGGTGACGAATTCCAGCCCGCGCCGCTCGGATTCATGGTTGAAGAGGATGCCGGAGCAGGCGAACATGTTATAGCTTTCCCGATAGTTCTTGGTCATCCAATGCCCGTAGAGCTTAGCCACGCCATAGGGCGAGCGCGGATAAAAGGGCGTGGTCTCCCTTTGCGGCGTTTCCTGCACAAGGCCGAACATCTCGGAGGTGGACGCCTGATAAAAGCGCGCTTCGGGCTTGACAAGGCGTATGGCCTCCAGCATGTTGACCACGCCCATGCCGTCTATCTCCGCCGTGGCCACGGGCTGCTCCCAGCTCGTCGCCACAAAGGACTGCGCCGCAAGGTTGTATACCTCGTCCGCCTGCGACGTCTGCATGGCCTTGACGAGCGACACGATATCCGTCATGTCGGCATAGATGAGATGCAGCCTGTCCTTTAGATGCGATACGTTGCCGTAGTCCACCACGCTCTTGCGGCGCATGACGCCATAGACCTCATAGCCCTTTTCCAGGAGCAGCTCCGCAAGATAGGAACCATCCTGCCCGGTAATGCCGGTGATCAACGCGTGCTTCATACTCTGCCTCCTCATAATCGTCCTTTTGTTTTCTCGATTGTATAACCAAACCGCGCCGATTGCAACGCCCGGCGCGCAGCATGCCTAGATGTATTCGTTGCGGTTGCAGGTACGCAGCGTATCCAGCACCTTTTTGATATCGCTCACGCTCTGCTTTTCGCACACCAGCAGCACGTCCTCCGTATCCACCACGATAAGATCGGATATGCCCACCGCCGCCACGAGCCGCTTGCCGCCCTGCAGAATGCAGCCCTTGCTGCCCACGCTCACCACGTTGCCGCTGATGACATTGCCGAATTCGTTGGTCTTCTGCGTGCGCTCCAATGCAAGCCAGCTGCCCACGTCGTCCCAGCCGAAGGTGCCGGGAAGCGTATAGATGTTTTGCGCCTTTTCCATCACGCCGTAGTCGATGGAGGTCGAGGGGAAATCCGCGAACTCCCTGGCGAGCACCTCCTTTTCCGCCGCCGTGCCGACGGCCGCCTCGATGCGCTGCGTGCCCTCGTAAAGCGCGGGCATGAGCTGGCGGAGGTTTTCCATGATGGAGGATACCTTCCAGACGAACATGCCGCTGTTCCAAAGATACTCCTCGCTCTCCATATACCTTTGCGCCGTCTCAAAATCCGGCTTTTCCACAAACCGCTTGACGGGATAGGTGCGCCCCTTGCGCGCGGCGTTATCGAACTGGATATAGCCGTAACCCGTTTCGGGATAGGTGGGGGTGATGCCCAGCGTCACCAGATTGCCGTTTTCCTCCGCCGCCGCGGCCGCGTCGTTGAGCTGCTGGACAAAGAGGGAGGTATACTTGATGATGTGATCCGAGGGCAGCACCAGCATGATGGCGTCGCCGTATTTTTTGCGGATGTGCGCGGCGCCCAGCGCGATGCAGGGCGCCGTATTGCGTCCCACAGGCTCGCAGAGTATGTTCTGCGGCGGCACGTCGGGCAGCTGTTCGCGCACGATATCGTAATACATCTCCCCCGTGGCGATAAACACGTCCTCGGGCGCGACCATATCGCTGATGCGCTCCACCGCGTGCTGGATGAGGGTCTTGCCGTCCCCCGTGACGGATATGAACTGCTTGGGCAGCTTTGCGCGGCTGCGGGGCCAAAAGCGCTCCCCCCTGCCGCCCGCCATAATCAAAGCCGTGGTCTTCATTCCTCGCATCCTCCTATGATAGTCTTGTAAGCAAACATTCCATACGGCCCGAAAGCGCGTATACCCCTAAGCCCGCGGGCAGGAAAAAGCAGTCTCCCGCCTTGAGCGCATAGGTCTCTCCCGCATAAAGCAGGCTGCCGCCGCCGCAGATCACCAGCAGCGCCTGAAAGCTCTCCGCTGTGCAGCAAAGCTCCATGCGCCTGTACACGCACGCGCGGGAAAGCCGGAAATACCCGCAGTCAAAGAGGGCGGAAAAGGCATAATCCTCCGTTTCCAGACTCTCGTTTTGCCGTTGGGCGTCGTTCTCCGTGGGCTTGGTGTGCATCACCGCGCACACCCGCGCAAGGTGCAGCGGGCGCGTGTTGCCCTCTGCGTCACGCCTGCCAAAGTCATATGCGCGCAGCGTCGTGTCCGAGGATTGCTGCACCTCGGCAATGAGCACGCCGCCGGCTGCGGAATGCAGCGTACCGGGCGTGATGAACCACAGCTGTCCGGGCTTGGCCTCCTCCCGGTGGAGCAATTCGCACACCGTCCCCGCTTCTATCTGCGAGAGGAACGCCGCTTGCGTCACCTCGCGCTCCAGCCCGAAATAGATATGCGCGCCGGGCTTTGCATCCACCACATACCACACCTCGGCCTTGCCCTGTTCGCCCAAGGCCGCGTCGGCCGTTTCGTCCGAGGGATGCACCTGCACGGAAAGCGCCGTGTTCACATCCAGAAACTTGATGAGCACGGGAAACTTGTCCCCGCAAAAGCCCTTGCCCACAGCCGACGGGTGCGCCTGTATCCATGCGCCGAAGGGCTGCCCCGCCGCTTCACCGTTTTGTATGACGCTCTGCCCCGCCTCATGCGCGGAAAGCTCCCAGCTCTCCGCCGTGAGAGCATAGCCGCTTTGCTTGCCAAAGGTTTTTTGCAATAGCCCGCCGCCCCAAAGATAATCCTTGAAGCAGGGGGACATTTTCATAGGATAGGCCACAGCAGTCCTCGCTTTTGTCATTTTTCGCCGCAAAGGGCGGCATACAGCGCCCCCACGCGCGCGACCATCGTTTCCATGCGGTATTCCCGCTCCACCCGCTCGCGCGCGGCCTTGCCGTAGGATAAGCGAAGCTGCGCATCTCCCGCCAGCTTGTCCATGGCGGCGGCGAGGGCGCTTGCATCCTCCGGCGGCACGGTGAGGCCGGTCACGCCGTCCAAGCTTACATAGGGCACGCCGCTGGGAAGGTCGGTGTTGATGACGGGCTTGCCGTAGGCCATGGTCTCGATCTGCACAAGGCCAAAGGCTTCGCTGCGCGCGACGCTCGGCAGCACGAACACGTCGCACGCCGCGATGCGCCGCATAAGCTCCTCCTTGGACACGGCGCCCGTAAACGTCACGCGATCCGCCACGCCAAGCTGGAGAGCCTGCGCCCGCAGGCCCTCGAGCAGCACGCCGTCGCCCACCATGGTGAGCGTGCAGTTTTTCTCCCGCATGCGCGCGAAGGCGTCCAGCAGCACGTCGCAGCCCTTATAGTAGACCATGCGGCCTATAAAAAGGAAGTCCGTTTTCTCGTTGACAGGCGGATGCGCCGCCACCGGCGCGCCCGCCGCATAATACGCCTCGTCCACCCCGAAGGGTATGATGCGGCATTTGCTCTCATAGGGCTTCAAAAAAGCCGAACCGTCGATATGCCCCTGCGTCGCCACGGCAATCACGTCCGCCCGTTCCAGCGTCCAGCGCATCAGCGGCATGTACAGCTTCAAAAGCCGCTGCTGACGCACCACGTCGCTGTGCCACCAAAGCGCCACCTTGCCCTTGTAGCCCGAAAGCCGCAGCGCAAGGTCGCCCCACGGGAAGGGCATATGCAGATGCAGCACGTCGGCGGTTTTGGCGGCCCTTCTCACATCCTGAAGATAGCGCAGCGAAACGGGCATGGGGCCCACCTCGCAAAGCCGGCCGCTGCGGCGCACGGCTACGCCGTTGACCGTATCCTCGCGGGTCTTTGCATCCGGCGCGCAGACCAGCACCTGCATAGCCGTGCTGTCCTTCAGCCCTTCTGCGATATTCTGCACCACCGTTTCCACGCCGCCGGTATGGGGCGCGTAATACTTGTTGAGCTGTACGATCCTTCGCATTTCTATCCCTCCGCCACCTGTGCAAGCGCCCGCGCGAGTATCGCCGCGGACGCCGTCCATGTAAACATCCCCGCGCGCGCAAGGCCGCGCCGGGAAAGCGCGTCGCAAAGCGCGTCGTCAAAGGCCAGCGCGTGCATAGCCTCCGTCATGGCCGCCGTAGCCGCTCTGGGCACGGTCAGCCCCGCGGCGCCCACCACCTCCGT
>JAUNJX010000026.1 GCA_030533005.1 Clostridia bacterium
CGTGCTGCGAAAAAACCTCCGCCTCTCCCCCGCGGCGCTGCTTAGAAGCGGCGGCGAAACGGCGGGACACAGGGGGCTTAGGCTTACGCGGCTTGCACCCCTTGGCGCAAACGCGTATCTTGCGCTCAACGATCTGTGCGCGCGCAAAAAGCTCTATGCGACGTTTCTTTTCGTGCTCACCCTCGCCGCTTTTGTCGTGATCGTCCCGCAAAACCTCTATGCGACGGTATCCTCCAAAAGCTTCGTAGGCTACATGGGCACGGGGCTTTGCGATATGCGCATCGATTTACAGCAGGGGACGGCGCTTGCAAAACAGGCGCAGGCCATCCAAACGGCGCTTGCAAGCGACCCCGATGTGGAGACCGCCGCCCTTTTCACCACCCGCGGCTACGCGCTTTCGCTGCCCGACGGCAGCCGTGAGCGCATATCGATCGATCTTGGCGACCACGCGCTGTTCCCCGCGCAGTACCAACAGGGGCGTGCGCCCGCGGCGGCGGATGAGATCGCGCTTTCCTCCCTGCAGGCCGACGCGCTTGCCGCGTCCGTGGGCGATACGCTGACGATTCTATCCGGGGATACGCCGCGCACGCTCACCGTCTGCGGCGTGTACGCGGACGTCACCAACGGCGGCAAGACCGCCAAGGCTTCGTTTTCGGACGAGACGACGGACGTGATGCGCTATATGTTCGCCGCGGATTTTGCGAAAGGTACGGCGCAGGCACGCATCGCCGCCTATCAGGCCGCGTTCCCTGACGCCAAGGTGTCGGATGTGGAACGGTATGTAGCGCAGACGCTTGCGGGCAGCATCAGCGCCATGCGCACCGCCGCGCGCGCCGCACTTTTTGCAGCACTTCTGCTGGCGGGTCTGATCACGGCGCTGTTTTTGCGCATGCTGCTCTCCAAGGACGCGCGCTCCGTCGCCGTTTTAAGGGCGCTGGGCTTTACGCATGGCGACATACGCGCGCAGTACCTCTGGCGGGCGATTATCATAGCGCTGCTTGGCTTTGTGCTGGGCACGCTGCTTGCAAACACCCTGGGCGAGCGCCTTGCGGGCATGCTTATCGCGTCCCTCGGCGCTAGCGGCCTGCGGTTTTGTATCGACCCCCTCAGGGCGTATCTCATGTGCCCGGCGCTGCTGTCTCTGTCGGTGCTTGCGTCGGCCATGCTAAGCCTTGCCTCTGCGGGGCGTATCCCATTATGCGATCATGTGAGGAATGAATAAGATGTGTGTAGTAAAAGCTGAAAACATCAGCAAGGGATTCTTAGAAAAGGGCGCGCAAAACCGCGTGCTCCGCCATATCGACCTGTGCGTGCGGGAGGGTGAATTCGTCAGCGTCATGGGGCCCTCCGGCTCGGGCAAATCCACGCTGCTCTTTTGCGTAAGCGGCATGGACGGCGTGGACGAAGGGCGGGTGGAGTTTGACGGCCGCGACCTTGCGACGCTGGAGGATGAAGCATTGAGCGCGCTGCGCCGCACGCAAATGGGCTTTGTGTTTCAGCAGCCCAGCCTGCTCAAAAACCTGAACCTGTTGGATAACATCATGCTGACCGCCGTCAGGAACGATAAAAAGAACCTGCCCGCGATCAAAGCGCGCGCCCTTGCCCTTATGGAAAAGGCGGGGATCGCTTCCCTTGCGGACAGGGACGTCGCCGCCGTTTCGGGCGGGCAGCTCCAGCGCGCGGGCGTGTGCCGCGCGCTCATGTCCCATCCCTCCATCCTCTTTGGGGACGAGCCCACGGGCGCGCTCAATTCCGCCGCCGCACAGGAGGTCATGCGGCTGTTTCAGGCTGTCAACACAGAAGGCACGGCGATATTGCTCGTCACGCACGACGCGAAGATCGCCGCGCACAGCGAGCGCGTCATTTTCATGTGCGATGGACAGATCGCCGACGAAATGCTGCTTGGCAAATACGACGGCGGCGCGCTGGACGCGCGCATGCGTAAGGTCAGCGAACGCATGCAGGGCTTGGGCATTTAAGCGAACACCGCGCCGATATCCGCCGTGATGCCTGCGTCCAGAAGCTCGAGCGCGGCGAGGCGATCCAGCTCCCGCATGGCGTCCGCGTGGGAAAGACCCGGCTTGTAGGGGCGCGGCTCCGTCATGGCCTGATAGATGTCGATGCACGCCATAAGGCGTTCGTTCCTGCTTAGATTTTCAGCCTTCAGGCCGAAGGGATAGCCGCTGCCGTCCAGCTTTTCATGGTGCAGCGCCGCCCAGCGCTTCACATCGTCAAGCCCCGCGATCTGCTCCAGTATCCTCCATGTGGCGTAGGCGTGGTTTTGCACCGTTTGATATTCGTCCTGCGTGAGCTTGCCGGGCTTTTCCAGCAGGTCGTTAGGGATCACCAGCTTGCCGACGTCGTGCAGCGCGCCCGCGAGCAGAAGCTTCATCCGTTCCGGCTCCGCGATTTGGTAAAAATCCGCCATGCGCAGCACTTTTTCCGCCACCCCCTGCGAATGCCGCGCGGTGAAGGCGGATTTATAGTCGATGACGGCGGCAAAGAGCATGGCGAAATCCTCCGTCTGCGCGGGCGTAAGCGTGCGCATGATCTGCGGCAGCAGCGTACGCATGGTGGCGGGCAAACGCGCGTCGCGGAGGCTTTCGAGCAGCGCGTCCAGATCTTCTTCAAGCAGCAGCCTCACGCAGCCCGCGTCGAACATCCGCCCGCTTTCCGCCGTCAGAAACGCGCGTATGGCGGGCAGCTTTTCAGCGCCCGTGCGAAGATCGAAGGTCGCGTCCAATATGTCGGTAAGGTGCACAAGGCGCGCATACAGCGGCACGTCCTCGTTGCGCTTTGCAAAGGGACCCGTGCCGTCCGCCTCCTCGTGGTGATACAGCAGCACGTCCTTCACGTCGGTGAAAACCGGGAGGCGCTGCATGTTGGCCTCGCCCGAAACGCAGTGCGCGCCGAGACTGATGCCGCTGCCGGGCGTATACTCCGTGGCGATGTATTCGGGCAGCGCGTTGTCGTGCAGCAGCGCGCAGGCGCAAAGGTCGAAAAGCGCTTCCTCGTCAAGCCCCAGCCTGCGCCCCAGCGCCGCGCAAAGGCACGCGATGCGCTTGGCGTGATGCAGCGATACGCCGATGAGCTCCCCCTCCACGCAATCCAGTGCGTCGGAGAGCGCAGCGAGCATCTGCGTCATGTTGATCGTCCATACGGCGGGCGTTTCCATGCGGCTGTCCTTTCTGTGCTGTTTTTCATGGCGTTTGCATGCGTTTATGCGTCTATATTTTCAAAATACAGTGTAGCATCATTGCCGGGCGCGTTCAACTGCGGCATAGCGTGCCGCGCAACTTTTTTTGCGTTGACATATCCATGCGCGGATAGGATACTATGTATAGGAATACATTTAAGCGCAGCTTTCGCCGTTTCTGTATCAAACGGCGAAGGCTGCTTTTATTTTGTGAGGTAAATTTATGGAAAAGAAAACCTTTTATACGGAGCTTGCGTACGCGTTCGGCTTGGTGGCGCTCGCGTTCGGCTCGGCGTTTATGGAGCGGGCGGATTTCGGCATGTCCATGGTGGTGGCGCCCGCGTATCTACTCTATCTGAAGCTTTCGCAGACCCTGCCGTTTTTCACCTTCGGCATGGCGGAATACGCCCTGCAGGCGGTACTTTTGCTTCTCATGACGGTCATGGTGCGAAGGGTGCGCCTTGCCTATTTTTTCTCCTTTGTCACCGCCGTGCTCTACGGCTTTGCGCTGGACGGCGCGATGGCGCTTCTTGCGCTGCTGCCGGCTGCGGGAACAGGCGCGCGGCTCGTCTGCTATCTTGTGGGGATGCTGCTGTGCGCCTTGGGCGTGTCGCTGCTGTTCCACACCTACATTTCGCCTGAAGCGTATGAGCTTTTCGTCAAGGAGGTTTCAAAAAAGCTCCATGTCGATATCCACAAATGCAAAACCGTCTATGACTGCGTAAGCTGCCTCGTCGGCGTGGCGCTGTCCTTTGCCTTTTTCGGCCTCTGGCATTTTGAGGGCGTGAAGCTGGGCACGGTGGTTTGCGCGCTGCTAAACGGCACGCTCATCGGGCTTTGCACGCGCGCGCTGGAAAGCGTATGGACATTTCGTGACGGCCTGCCGCTTCGCCGGTATTTTGCGTAGGGCACGCGCTCCTTTTCGCGCTTTCCCGCGTCAAGCATTGATAAACCTTGCCGAATAGACTATACTATTTATATATCGGTTCATATATATTGCGTAGTAAAATCATACGGGATAATTTGCATATTGGACAAGGGAAAGCGAGAAGAAATGGCAGTCGAACATGAGAACTCCTATGTAGCGGGAGATTACCAAAGAGAGCTTCTTGACAATCTTCCCTGCGGCGCCGCGCTGTACCGCTTTACGGGGGATGCGCTGCATGCCGTGCATCTGAATAAACGCTATTGCGAGCTGGTGGGCAGGGAGATCGGCGACCCTTCGCAGGTGTCTGCGACAGAGCCCGTCCATCCGGACGACAGGGGCGCCGTTTTAACGGAGCTGCGCGCCGCCATCCGCGAGGGGCGCGACGTGGATTGCGTCGTAAGGATACTGTATGGGGACACGAAGGACGCATACAGGCTTTTTCGCGTTTCCGGCAAGGTGATCGGCCAGGCGGGCGGCGAGTATTCCCTGTACGCGACATTCTCGGAGATCTCCCAGAGCGAGATGAGCATGCGGGAGCTTGTGCCGCATATCCTCAACGCCATCATGGCCTCCTCCACGGATCTTTCCTTTGCCAAGGACAGAGGCTTTCGCTATATCTGCTGCACCCGCGCGTTTGCCAAGATGGCGGGCGGGCAGACGGAGCGCGACGTTATCGGCAAAACCGACTATGATCTGTTTCCCAAGCCCATTGCGGATAAATTCCGCAGCGACGACATTCGCCTTATCGAGGGCGGGCTGTCGCTGATCGATATGGTGGAGCCCATCCCCTCCGAGGACGGGGTGCCGCATTATTCGAGCACCTCCAAATATCTGCTGCGCGATACCTTGGGCAATGTGATCGGGCTTTACGGCGTGGGGCGCGATATTACGGAGCACCGGGACGCCTATACGCGCTTAAAGCTGATCACCGACGCCACGCCCTGCGGACTCATATCGTATGAGATCACGCCGGACAGCGTGCGCACCGTCTATTTTAACGACGGCATATTCGCCTTTTCCGGCTATACCCGCGAAGCGTACGCGGCGATGAGCCGGGAGGATCCCTTCTGCCTTGTGCTGCGGGAGGACAGACCCGCCATCGACGCGGCGCGGGACGCGCTGCTTGGCGGCGCGCCCTTTGTGGAAACGGAATATCGCTGCCGCACCAAGGACGGCGGCTGCCGCTGCTTTACCACGCGCGCGGTGGTGACGGAACGAAGCGACGACGTCATCATGGTGAGCGCTGTGCACTTTGACGTCACGGAGGCGAGGGAAAACGACGAAAAGGAAAAGGCGTACATTGAAAGCGTAAAGCTCAGGAACCAGCTGATCGACGATTCCTCCGCTTCGATCTACGTTTGCGACGCGGCGAGCTTTGAGCTTCTCTACGTCAACAAAAACGCCGCCAAAATGTGCGGCAAAACCGTGGAGGCGGCGAAGGGGCAGCTCTGCTATGCCTATTTAAAGGGCGCGGATAAGCCCTGCGAGCCCTGCTATATGCAGTTCGCCAATGATACGGACTATACCGCGCGCGAGTATGCAAGCCCCGTGAGCGGCAAGCATTATATGACGCGCGGCAAATTCATCCGCTACGGCGGCAGGCGCGCGCTTGTGCAGTACATGACGGACGAAACGGAGCGCATCAACGCCCGCATCAGCCTGCAAAAGCTGGTGGACGGCATACCCGGCGGCATCGGCATTTTCCATTATTATAAGGACGGGCAGCTGGAAAAGATCTACATGAACGAGGGCTACTATCAGCTCTTGGGCACGACCCGCGAAAAGCGCACCGCCTACAGGGGCTTTTCCTTTTTGAACGCGCTGCATCCCGATGATCGCCCCGTGTTTATGGCGGAGCTGGACGCCGCGGTGCGGGAAGGCCGCATCGGCGATTTGGAGATGCGCGTGCTGGACGGCGCGGGCGCGTACCGGTGGCTCAGCGGCAGGATCAAGACCGATTCCGCGGATGCGGAAAAATGGGTGTTCTATCTTTCCCTCACGGATGTGGATCGGGAAAAGCGGATGCGGCTTCGCACCGAAGCGAGCAGCCGCATCATGCAGATGGCCAACCGGGCGGGGAAGCTTTCGGCATGGCTTTACGATTTGAAAACGCGGCGGGTCACCTTTGAGCACATGGCGGGGTCGCTGCTGGGTCTTGGCAAGGAGATCGAAAACGTGCCGGATTCCATGGTGGAAAACGGCAGCGTCCATAAGGAGGATGTGCCGGCGTTTTTGCGGATGTATGAGGCGCTCCGCGCCGACAGGGGCAACTGCGACTGTACGGTCAGGCTCCGCAACGAGGTCAGCGGGAATTACGAATGGCAGCATATCAGCTATTCCTTCGTCAACGACGATTATTACGGCAACCATGTGGCGGTGGGCGTTTCCACGGACGTGGACGCGCAGCAAAAGGCGCGGCTCCTTTACGAGCATGAGCTGAAGCTTCGGCAGGAGGTCATGAACGACACCGTCAACTATTATCAGATCAACCTCTCTAACGGCAATATCGAAGAATATCATTCCGCCTACGGGGAAGACCTGCGCGAGGGCGCATGGGAAAGGATCGTCGCGGAGGATCGCGCGGCGGCGGAGGCGACCCTGTCCGCACCATCGCTGCTTGCCGCGTACGCGCGGGGGGAAACGCGGGTTTCAGCAATATACCGCAAAAATCTGCCCGGCCTGGGCCTGCGATGGATCAAGGCGAGCGGCACCATCATGCAAAGACCCGGTTCGGAGGATATCGTCGCCTTCCTTTACACGCGCGATATCGACGCGGAGAAGAAGGATCAGCTTGCGCTGGACGCGATCGTGGTCAACGAGATACAGTCCGTCATCCTGATCAACGTCAAAAGCGGGCTTGCGCGCTTTGTTACGACCAAGCACGATCTGAGCGCCGTGGAAACGGGGCGAAGCTTTGATTATGACGTCTTCATGCAGGGCGTGATCGACGCGCGGATACACCCGGACGATCGAAGGAGCAGCATGGACTTCCTGCTGCTTGAAAAGCTTGTCGCGGCGCTTGCGGCGTCCCCCGTCGCCATGCTTGCCTTCCGGTCGGTGGACGAGGACGGCACGGTTCACAGAAAGAGATCGACAGCCACCTATCTTGACGGCACGCGGGAGGATATCATCCTCTCCCGACGGGACATTACCGATCTTTATAAGGAGGAGCAGCAGCAAAAGCGCGCGCTGGAGGAGGCTGTAAACGAAGCGAACAAGGCCAACAGCGCCAAAACGGAATTCCTCTCCCGCATGAGCCATGACATGCGCACGCCGCTCAATGCCGTCATAGGCTTGGTCACGCTTGCCAAGGACGAACAGAATCCGCCGCAGACCGCCGAATATCTGGAGGGCATCGATTCCTCCAGCCATTTCCTGCTGGGGCTTATCAACGACATACTGGATCTTTCCAAGATGGAAAGGGATAAGATCGAGCTCAACGAGGAGCCCTTCCCGATCGCGGAGTTTCAGCGCAAAATCAACGACATCATCCAGCCATTGATGGACGAAAAGCACATCGAATTCGTGTTTGATATGGGCTGCGGCGCGCAGAACCTGCTGGTGGATAAGCTGCGCTTTAGCCAGATCTTCTTTAACCTGCTTTCCAACGCCGCCAAGTATACCCCGCCGGGCGGGCGCGTCGAATTTACGGCCGCGCACATACCGGACGATATGCGGGGGCGGCGCGGCATGCGCTTCATCGTACGCGATAACGGGTATGGCATGAGCGAGGAATTCATGCGGGTCATCTTTACCCCCTTTACGCGCGAGAGCAACGCGGCCGGGGCACAAACGCAGGGGTCGGGGCTGGGTCTTGCCATCGTCAAGAACCTCGTGGATTCCATGGGCGGGCGCATCAGCGTGATAAGCGAGCTTGGCAAGGGGACGACGTTCACCGTAGACCTGTACGCCTATATGCTGCCCGAGGGGGCGGTCATCGCGCAGGATGCGCCGGATACGGATCACGCGCGCTTGCAGGGGCTTCGCATATTGCTTGCGGAGGATAACGAGATCAACACGGTCGTTGCAAAAAGGCTATTGGAGAAAAAGGGCTGCGTGATCGATAACGTTACGGACGGAGAGCAGGCGGTCACGCGCTTTTGCGCGTCCGCGCCCGGCTTTTACGGCGCGATCCTCATGGATGTGCGCATGCCCGTGATGAACGGCATCGAGGCGACCGTCAAGATACGCGCGCTGGAGCGCGCGGACGCGAAAACCATCCCCATCATCGCCATGACCGCCGACGCATTGGTCGAGGATCAGAACAAGACGCTGCGCGCCGGGATGAACGCGCATATTTCCAAGCCCATAGAGGCGAATGTGCTCTATGACACCATCGCGCGGCAGGTCGGCGAACGCCTGTAGCGCAACGAACGGAGGCCAATCCATGAAGAAGCTGTTCCTTTCCCCCATGATCGCGCTTATTCTTTGCGCGGCGCTGCTGCTGGGCGGCTGCGCTTCACCCGCGCCCGCCAAAGCACCCGAACTGTCGGACGCGCCCGTGCCCACAGCGCTGCTTGCGCCCACGCCTGTTCCCACGCCCGCGCCCACGCCGGTGCCCGCGGAAAGCGAATATTACCGGGACAGCCGGATGCTGGCCTACGCGGATCACATCGCGGGCGCGGGGCTCAACATACAGCCGGGCGAGGAGGTGCTCATCAGCGCCCCCGTCTACACCTCGGAGCTGGTGGACTTGGTCGCGGAGGCGTGCTACGCGCGCGGCGCGTGCGCGGTCAACGTGGTGTATGGCGACACCGCGCGAAACTATTCCGCCATGCGGCATCTGAAGGATAAGGATTACAGCGAGCTTGTGTTCGATTCCACGCTGGCCTCATGGCTGAGCGGGGAAAACTCCAGCGTCTGCTATCTTTCCATCATAAGCCCCCGCTTCGATCTGGAGCGGCCGGACGCGGCGGCGCGGGAACAGTACAGCGAGGCGGCGAAAAAATTCCTGTATAGCATCAAGGATTGGGACAAATCCGAATTCCCGCCGGATAAAAGGTGGTGCGTCGCCGCCTGCGTGAATCCGTCCTGGGCCAAAAAGGTCTATCCGGATCAGAGCGACGCCGAGGCGATCTCCATGCTGTGGGAGGATATTTTCTCCTTTGTGTATCTGGACAAGACCGCGACCACGGCGAGCATCGCGGCTGTGCGCCGCAGCGAGCTGGACGAGCGTGCGGCGATATTGACTGAAATGGGTATCGAATCGCTGCATTTTGTGGGCGGGGATACCGACATTACGGTGCGCCTGCATCAGCCGCACAGGTTTCAAGGCCCCACGACGGTGGATGCGCACGGGGAGGAAACGCTCCCCAACATCCCCTGCGAGGAATGCTTTACCATGCCCGAAAAGACCGGCGTAAACGGGACGGTCGCCGCAAGCCGCCCGCTGGTGCTCTCTAACGGCACGGTGATCGAGGATCTGCGCATGACGTTTGTGGACGGGCGGCTTACGGAGTATGCGGCGTCCACGAACGAGGAAGCGTTTGCGGCGCTGCTGGAGGAGGAAAGCATGCGCTATCTTGGCGAGGTGGCGCTCGTTTCTGCGAATTCCCCCATCTATGCTACCGGCAGGGTGTATTATACGACGCTCTTTGATGAAAACGCGACCTGCCACATGGCCATCGGGCATGCGTATCCGGACTTTAACCTGCCTGCGGGCACGGAGCCGGACGAGCAGGTAAACGCGGGAGACAACCATATTGATTTCATGTTCGGCACGGACGATATGGCGATCACCGCCACGCTTCTTGACGGTACGCAACGCCCCATCTTCCAAAACGGCGTCTGGGCATTTTGAGCAGGGAGGAAAAGCAGATGCAAAACAAGAAGATACAGGTAGCCATCGCGGGCTTTGGCATGTCCGGCAAGATCTTCCACGCGCCCTTTTTGCACGCGGACGAACGCTTTGCCATCAAAAGGGTGTATGAGCGCGCCACCGAGCGCGCGAAGGAGGAATATCCCTATGTGGAGGTCGTAAGGGATTTTTCGGCGCTTTTGCGCGACGATATCGACCTTGTCGTGATCTCCACGCCCAACCAGACGCATGTGCCCTTTGCCAAGGAGGCGCTCACGGCGGGCAAAAACGTGGTCGTGGAGAAGCCGATGGCGGCGACCGCCGCGGAGGCTGCGGCGCTTTGCGCGCTGGCGCGGGAAAAGGGCGTGCTTTTGAGCGTTTATCAAAACCGCAGGCTGGACGGCGATTTTCTCACCGTCAAGCAATTGATCGAGGCGGGGCGCTTGGGCGAGGTGCTCCATTACGAGGCGCATTTTGACCGCTTTGTGACGGGCAAAAGCGCCAAACGCTGGAAGGCGGAGGGCGGAAACGGCGTCGATATACTCTATGATCTCGGCGTGCACATCATCGATCAGGCGTACGCGCTTTTCGGCATGCCCAAAGAGGTCTACGCGGATCTTAGAAAGCAGCGGGAGGAATCCGCAGGCATAGATAACTTTGCGGTGATCCTCTATTACGATACGCTGCGCGCCATCCTCTCCGCGGGCGAGGTCGTGGCACAGCCGGGGCCGCACTACATGGTGCACGGCCGAAAAGCGAGCTTTCTTAAATACGGCATGGACGTGCAGGAGCAGGCGCTTGTAGGCGGCGCGCGCCCGCCCATGGTCGATTGGGGCGAGGACGCGCCGGCCGGCTACGGCATGCTCTATACCCCGCAAAACGGCGTGGTGCAGGCGGAGACGATCAAGACCTGCAAGGGCGATTACGGCGGATACTACGATAACCTTTACGCCGCGCTGACGGCAAACGCCGCGCCGCTTGTGCAGCCGGAGGAGGCTGTGGCGGTGCTGCGGATCATCGAGGCCGCGCAGCAAAGCGACGCGGAAAAAAGAAGGATCGCGCTATAGCGCAGATAAAAAAACGCCCGTCATTTCGGGCGTTTTTTTGTTGCCTCTTATTTTCTGCGCGCGATCGCCGCGGCGATGGTCGCATACAGCAGCGTCGGGTCGATGGGCTTTGCGACGTGGGCGTTCATGCCCGCCTCGCTGGTTCTGTCTTTATCCTCTGTAAAGGCGTCCGCCGTCATGGCGATGATGGGGACGGTCGCGTCGGGTCTTGGCAGCCGCCGTATCCTGCGCGCCGCCTCCAGCCCGCCCATCACGGGCATGCGCACGTCCATGAGGATAACGTCGTAAAAGCCCGCGGGCGCGATGCGGAATTTATCCACGGCCACCCTGCCGTCCTGCGCCACGTCCACAATGCAGCCCTTATGCTCCAGCAACCGCTGCGCGACGATGACGTTCATGGCGTTGTCCTCGCACAAAAGCACATGTAGGCCCGCGAGGCTTGCATGCGACGCGTTTTCCGTCTTGCCTGTGCATTCCAACGCGTCCGACAAGGGCGCGTACAGGTCTACGGTGAACGCCGTGCCCTGCCCCGGCGCGCTTTCCACATGGATCGTGCCGCCCATGGCGTCCACGAGGTTTTTGACGATGGCAAGACCCAGCCCCGTGCCCTGCATTTCGGGGGCGGCGCCGCTTTCCTGCGAGAAGGGCTCAAAGAGCACCTTTAAAAACGCCGCGCTCATGCCCATGCCGTTGTCGCGCACATAGAAGCGCATGCCGTGCAGCCCTTCACAATCGGGGAGGGAGACGGCGGAAAACTCCACCCGGCCGCCCTCCGGCGTAAACTTTGCGGCGTTGGAAAGCAGGTTAAAGAAGATCTGGTTAAAGCGCAGCTTGTCCACCAAAATGCAAGCCGTGTCGGCCGCCATCTCAAACACGAAATCGATATGCTTGGCGTCCATCATGGGCTGTATCACCGTTTTGACGCTTTGCGTGAGCGCCTCGAGCGAATAGGGCTCGGCGTGGAGCTCCACCTTGCCGCTCTCGATGCGGCTAAGGTCGAGGATGTCGTTGATCAGCCCCAGCAGGAAGTGGCTGGAGGTATCGATGTTGTTCAGGTATTCGATCGTGCGCGGCGGATTCTCCTCCTCGCGCGCGAGCGCCGCCATACCGATCACGGCGTTGAGGGGCGTGCGGATGTCGTGGCTCATGCGGGAGAGGAATTCGCTCTTGGCGCGGTTGGCTTCATTGGCTGTGTCTACGGCCTCCTGCAAAATTTGCTTCTGGCGCTGCTCCTCCTCGTAAAGATCCGTGATGTCGCGGCGGATGAGGATGATCTCCTCGTGCGTGTCGTCCAGATAAAACGCGCGCGTCCTTTTGCGAAGCGTGCGCCCGTCGCCTGCCCGCACCCGGTAAACAAGCTTGATGACGGGGTCTTTTGCAAGCCCCTCCTGTAGTTTTTTGACGGAGAAGAACCCTTTGCACGCCGCCCGATCGTTATGGATGACCGTTTCCGCGATCATGCGGCGGAATTTTTCGTCAAAGTCGAAATGCTCATGCGGAACCAGATCGCCAAAGCTGTCCGTGCCCTGCACAAGATGCGCGATCCCGCTTTGGGCGTGGATGACCATGATGGATTCGATCTCCTCCTCCATGATGCTTTCCACCGCAAGCCGATCCTTTTTGGCGGCGTCGATGTTCTGGCAGTATAAAAAGGCGACGATATCCCCCGTGTCGGGGCGCGCGACGGTCGTGATCGCGGTTTCCACCCAGCGAAGCCCCCAGGAACCGAGCCGGCGGCGGTAGACCAGGCGCGCCGACGCTTCGCCGCGCGCAAAGCCGCGCAGCAGCGCGTCTATGGAAAGGGTCTCCTGCAGCGCGGCCTCGTCCGTTTCGGACGCGACGTCGGAGAGCTCGCGCGCGAACACCGCGTCGGCGTCGCTGCCGGGGGAAACCTCCGCAGCGCCGGGAAACGCGACGTGGTATTCTTCGATGATCCTGCTGCTTAGATTGATCTGGTAATAAAAGACGGAGCTGCGGATCATTTCCTGCCGCAGCTGCAGCTCATGCTCGTAGCGCTGCCGGTTCTCCTGCTCCCGATCGACGTTGATGGAAAAGCCTACAGCCAAATGCGACTGACCCTTCGCTTGGGGCAGGCGCGAATAGTATAAATGCTGCCATTCGTATTTCCCCGTCAGGCGGTTGAGGATGCGGAAGGTGTATTCGGCGCGCGCGTCCCCTTGGAACAGCTTTTCGTACAACGCCTCATAGCCGGGCACGTCGTCGGGATGGACGGTGCCGTCCTCGCAGAAGGTGCGGGGCACATCCTTGACCACGCGCGGATAGCCAAGCGGAGAAAAGCGCTCGAACTCCTGTGTGAAATCGCCGTTGTCGATATTGTAGGTCCAGAACGAGATGCCGCTGCTGCGGCTGGCGATCTCCATCGCCGCGCGGCGGGTCTCCAATTGCAGCTGCGTGCGCTTTAGCTGGTCGATGTCCGAATAGGAGGCGGACAGCACATATTTCTCCTCGCTGCGCGAGACGATCTTGGCGTGGATGTTGAGCCATTTATATACACCCTTGCCCGAAAGCAGGCGCATATCCACGTTGACGCCGCGCTGCTCCCGTAAGCACGTCATCACCTCGTCCAGCACGCGCTGCACATCCTCGGGGTGGATGGGGCCAAGCACGCCGTAGCCCGTATAGCGCTCCCTTTCCGCGCGGGTCGTGTCCAAAAGCTCGTAATAGCCGTCGTTGATATAGACCAGCTCGAGCGTTTGTGTCGCGGGATAGAAGTGATAGATGCCCGCGCCGCCGGGGAGATTTTCCAAGAGCATCCGGCGCTGCTCCTCCAGATGATCCTGCGCGGAGACCTCGGATAAATACAGGTTGAGGAAGGTCTCGCCCGTCTCGTTCGGGAGGAGCCGTCCGAATATTTGCAGGCGCACATAGCTTTCGTCTCCCTTTTGCAGCCTGCATCGGGCACGGAAGCTTCTGCCGCCGCCGCTTGCATCCCGCAGGGTGTACAAAAGCGACTCGATATCCTCGGGATGTACGCATTCGAGCACGTTAAGGCCGTAGCGCAGCTCAAACTGCGCGCGCGTCATGCCCAGCATCGTGCAAAAGCCGTCGTTCGCGTAGAGCAGGACCGCCGCGCGCTCGCCCGTGCGCTTCACGCGCGCAAAGCCGCCGGGCGTATCGTTCATCAGGCTTTCCAGCGTCTTTTTGTCGCTTTCGATCCGGGCGTTGAGGTCGCGGCGCGTCAGCATCACCGCGATGTAATCGCCGATGGCGACAAGGCGGTCGATGCGCGTTTGCTGCTGGCGCGGGTCGTCTATGCCCAGGAATCCGATGACGTCGCCGTCGCGCCGCAAAGGCACCGCCACGAGCGAGCGGATGCCCTGCGCCTGCAAAACGGCCTTCTCCTTCGCGCGCGCTTCGCTTAATGCGCTCACGTCCGGGATGTCGATATAGCTGTCCTCGTCAAAGGCGCGTATCCAAAAGGACATCACGTCGAAGGGAACGCCCTGCAGATTCTCCTTTTCCGGCCTTACGCCAAAAGCGCAGACCTCATAGGTGTTGTCCGCGATGCGTTTTTCATGGTTCAATTCAAATACATACGCCCTGTCCGCCGAAAAATAGCTTAACAGCTTTTGCAGCGTCTCCGCGATGCCCTTATTGCAATCCGGCTGGGAGAGAAGGTCGTGCGCCGTTTCATTGAGCACGCGCAGCTGCTCGTCCGCCTCGTAGAGCGTGACATAGGCGTTGCGCTGTTCGGTGATGTCGTTGGTCACGGCAAGATGCACGGGCGCGTCCACGCCGTCGATATAGCAGACGGAGCTGCACGAGCGCACCCACATGGGCGTGCCGTCCCGCTTGTGCACGCGATACACGATGTCCGCGGGCACGCGCTCGTCGGCACAGCGCGCCGCCGCGGTCAAGATGCCCGGCAAGTCCTCCGGCTCGATCAGGTCGACAAGGCCGTTGGGAAGCTCCGCTTCAAACTGCGCGCGCGTGTAGCCGAACATGCTGTAATACCGGTCGTTGGTGAAAAGATAGCCGATCTTGCCGCCGGTCAGGGTCGCGGCGGACACGCCGCCGTTGATGTTCTCCATGATCACCTGCAATTGCTCGGTCAGCATTTGCGCGCGGCGTTCCGCTACGGCAAGCTCCGCAGAAGCGTTGCTCTGCGGCTGCCGCGGCGCGGCAGCGTCATTGGGTCGTTTTTCCGCCATCGTGTGTGTCCTCTCTGTAGGCGTATTTACGGTAGAGAAAGGGCTGCTGTTATGATAAATAAAGGGGACGATAAAATATGCAATGCGCAAGGGATGCGCATGCCCAGAAACATTTATTGCTTATATACCCATATATTCTACAACATCCGCCGTCCATTTACAACGCTTTATCGGGAAAAATGTGAAAAAAATGCAACATGCGCATCCACGCATGCACGCGGGGCTATAGGAAAGCAGGCGGCAGCTTAGCCCGAACAAAAAACAGAACCAATATTTGGTTCCAAGCCCGCGACATCGTTGTGCCTTTGGGGGGAACCAAATATGGCTCTATCCATAAGATAGCACGGGACGCCCCGCGCGTCAATATCCTGCGAACAAACAAAGGGGGCGCTACGCACGCGCCTTAAATAAATCCCCCGCCTTTTGCGCATACTGCTGCGGAGGTGGTAGTCTATGCGTTCCCTATGGCGAAAGATCACGCTTCCCAAATTTGAAAGCCTGCGGCGGGATATCAAAACCGACGTGCTCATCATCGGCGGCGGCATGGCGGGCATTTTGTGCGCGCATATGCTTGCGCGGGCGGGCGCGGACTATGTTCTTTTGGAGGCAAGACGAATCTGCGGCGGCATAACCGGGGACACCACGGCCAAGATCACCTCCCAGCACGGCCTGCTCTACGCCGATCTTATCGACCTGTTTGGCGTGGAGCGGGCGCGCATGTACCTTGCGGCCAACGAGGCGGCGCTTGCGCAATACCGCGCGCTTTGCAAGTCGATCGACTGTGATTTTACGGAGAGGGACGCCTTCACCTATGCCCTGTATGATCGGAGGAAGCTCGAACGGGAGGCTGCGGCGCTCGCGCGCATTGGCTTTCCGGCGGCGCTTGCGGATACGGTTCCGCTCCCCTTCCCCGTCGCGGGCGCCGTGCGCTTTCCCAAGCAGGCGCAGTTTCATCCGCTCCGCTTCGTGTCCGCGATAGCGGACGGGCTCAACATCTATGAAAACACCGAGGTGCGCGAGCTGCGCGGTCGTACGGCGGTCACGGAGGGCGGCAGCGTCAGCGCAAAGCGCATCGTTGTGGCAACGCACTTCCCTTTTCTCAATAAGCATGGAAGCTATTTTATGAAGCTGTACCAGCATCGCTCCTATGTGCTTGCCTTTGCCGGCGCGTTAGATGTGGGCGGCATGTATGTGGACGAAGCGGAGGACGGCCTGTCCTTTCGCAATCAGGAAAATTTGCTGCTGCTGGGCGGCGGCGCGCACCGCACGGGCAAGAAGGGCGGCGGCTGGCGGGAGCTTTCGGATGCCGCATCGCGGTATTATCCCGGGGCGCGCGAGGTTTGCCGCTGGGCCACGCAGGACTGCATGACGCTGGACGGCGTGCCCTATATCGGGCGGTATTCCAAAAACACGGACGGCCTCTATGTGGCGACGGGCTTCAATAAATGGGGTATGACCTCCGCCATGGCGGCGGCCATGCTGCTTTGCGATATGGTGCAGGGACGCGAAAACCCGTATGCGGACGTGTTCTCTCCCTCACGAAGCATGCTTAGGCCGCAGCTTGCCCTAAACGTTTGGGAGGCGGCAGCGAGCCTGCTCACCCCCTCCGTCAAGCGCTGCCCGCACATGGGCTGCGCGCTCAAATGGAACCCGCAGGAGCGTTCGTGGGATTGCCCCTGCCACGGTTCGAGGTTTGAGGAGGATGGGAGCCTGATCGACAACCCCGCGACGGGGGACTGGAAGCAGCCGAAGAAAAAGCGGTAAAGCATGGGCAAGGCGGGATTCATTCGGCGAGATAGATGGATTTTAGCAAGGCGATCCCGGTTGGCGTTTTGAACACCTTTTTACCGCGATTTCCGATACCGTCATCCCTGTGCCTCCTAAATTCGGCGTATTGCTTTTGCATATCGAATTCTAGCATAAGGAAAGCCTCATCGACAACAGGATGCGATCACAAACATGTATTGTACTTATTCTAAAACCCATTGTATACTCAATAGCAGATACAGGCAGCAGGGCAACGGATACATAAATAGGAGGATATCAAATCATGGAGATCAAACAATATGTTGTGGATGCTTTTACGGACAAGGTCTTTGGAGGGAATCCCGCGGCTGTATGCGTGATGGAGCAATGGCTGCCGGACGAATTGATCATGAACATCACAAGGGAAAACAACCTTTCGGAAACCGCCTTTGCGGTCAGGGAAAAGGACGCCTACCGGCTTCGGTGGTTTACGCCGGGCGGCGAGATCGACCTTTGCGGGCATGCGACGCTTGCCACGGCCTATGTGATCACTCGCTTCATTGAACCCAACGCGACGGAGGTAAGCTTTGAAACGCTAAGCGGAACGCTGAAGGTGAAAAAGAAAGGCGATCTGTTTGAAATGGATTTTCCGGCCTATGATCTGAAAGCTGTCGAGATCACCCAACAAATGATCGACGCCATAGGCGCAAAGCCGCTGGAAGCCTATATGGGACGGGATTTATTGTGCGTGATGGATGCCGAGGAAACGATCAGGACGCTGCACCCGGATCAAACGAAGCTGCTGGCGCTGGACGGGCTCTTGCTGCAGGTGACCGCCAAGGGGAGCGACTTTGACTGCGTGTCCCGTTCCTTTGCGCCCAAGTGCAATGTTGCGGAGGACCCCGTGTGCGGCTCTGGACACTGCCACATATTCCCATTTTGGGCGGACAGGCTGGGCAAAGCGGAATTGACCGCCTATCAGGCGTCGCCAAGAGGCGGCATTCTGTACGGAAAGCTGGATGGCGATCGCGTGTATATGAGCGGCAAGGCCGCATTATATGCGGAATCCGTGATCCACGTTTAAATTTCACAGCAGCATGACGCCATCCTGACGGTTCCCGCCCGGCAAGGCATAAATCGCCCCGGCAGGAGAAACACTAACCAAGCAGGCGAAAGAGACATGCCTGCAAGGAAAGGAACCGTTATCGTGGAAGAACAAAGCCGCACCCCCAACAGATTGAGCAAGGAAACCTCCCCTTACCTTTTACAGCACGCCGATAACCCCGTGGACTGGTATCCGTGGGGCGAGGAAGCGTTTGAAAAAGCAAAGCGCGAGGATAAGCCCGTGTTTTTGAGCGTCGGCTACTCCACCTGCCATTGGTGCCACGTCATGGCGCGCGAAAGCTTTATGGACGCAACGGTCGCAAGGATGCTCAACGAGAACTTCGTTTCCGTCAAGGTGGACAGGGAGGAGCGCCCGGATGTGGACAGCGTCTATATGGCGGTGTGCCAGGCGTTTACCGGACGCGGCGGCTGGCCCATGAGCATCTTTATGACGCCGGAGAAAAAGCCCTTTTTCGCGGGCACCTATTTTCCAAAGAGCGGGCGCTACGGCATGTCGGGCTTCATCGATCTTCTTTCCGCCATCCACGAAAAATGGCAGGGCGAGCGGGACGCGCTGCTCTCCTCCGCGGAGGCGATCGTATCCGGATTGAACCGGGAGGCGCAATCCCCCGCCGAAACGGACGGGGCGGCGCTGATCGAGGAGGCTGTGGCGCTCTATAAGCAGAGCTACGACGAAAAATACGGCGGCTTTGGGGATGCGCCCAAGTTTCCCGCCCCGCACAATCTGCTTTTTCTTATGACCTATTATGAAAAGAGCGGCGACGCTGTCGCGCTTGGCATGGCGGAAAGGACGCTCACGCAGATGTACCGCGGGGGCTTGTTCGATCATATCGGCTACGGCTTTTGCCGCTATTCGACAGACCGCTTTTTCCTTGTGCCGCATTTTGAAAAGATGCTCTACGATAACGCCCTGCTCATCATGGCGTACTGCAAGGCGTACGCGCTCACGCAAAAGCCGCTCTACCGCGAGGTGGCGCAAAAGACCGCGACCTATGTGCTTCGAGAGATGACCGACGCCGCGGGCGGCTTTTATAGCGCGCAGGACGCCGACAGCGAGGGCGTGGAGGGCAAATACTACACCTTTTCGCCGGAGGAGATCATAGAAACGCTGGGGCGGGAGGACGGCGAGGCGTTCAGCCGCTGTTACGGCATCACGCCGGGCGGCAACTTTGAGGGGCGCAGCATCCCCACGCTGCTGCCGGATAGATCCCCCGACCCCGCCCTTCAAAAATGCCTGCCGACCCTGTATACCTACCGGAAAAAACGGACGCGGCTGCATCTGGACGACAAGGTGCTCACATCTTGGAACAGCCTGATGATCGCGGCGTTATGCCGATTGTATCGCGTGAGCGGGGATGGCGACTGCCTGGCGGCTGCGCAAAGGGCGCAGCGCTTTATAGAAAGCGCGCTCTGTGAGGGCGATACGCTGTTTGTGAGCATACGCGAGGGGAAAAGGGGCAAAAAAGCGTTTCTGGACGAGTATGCCTGCTATGCTTTCGCGCTGCTCGCGCTCTATGAAGCTACGCTGGAGGCGGGCTATCTTGCGCGCGCGGCGGCGATTGCCCAAAAAACCGTCGCGGACTTTTGGGACGCGAAAAACGGCGGCTTTTATCTCTATGGAAAGGAAAACGAAGCCCTGATCCTTCGCCCCAAGGAGACCTACGACGGTGCGATGCCCAGCGGCAATTCCGTCATGGCCTGTGTGCTGATACGGCTAAGCCTGCTGGAGGGCGATGAAAAATGGGGAGGTCTGGCGGAAGCACAGCTTGCGTTCCTTTCGGGCGTCGCGCGCGCGTATCCGCCCGGCTACGCCATGTTTCTGACGGCGCTTTCCGACACGCTCGACCCGCCCGCGAAGATCACGGTCGTATTGAAGGCGCCAAACGACCGTGCAGACGCGGCGGCGAAGCTTCCCAAGGACGCGCTCGTTTTGGTTCTGGACGCGCCGACGCGCCAATATCCGCTGAAAAACGACAAAACGACCTTCTATCTGTGCAAGGCGCATAGCTGCCTGCCGCCGGTCAACGACCCGGCGGAATGGGCGTAGCGCCGCGCAAAAGGCCGATCGGTAAAAAGATCAGGATAATATATTTGCAAACAGGCGCCTGCGGTTTTGACATATTTGCGACACAATGGTACAATTTTCTACACGCGGGGCGAAGCACTTTCGGGCCGGTAAATATGGGTACGGGTGTTTATGCTCGATTTCTTTATAATTATGTAACCGTATTTCTCATCATGCCGCTATAGACGGCCATAGATATATGTGAAGCAAAAGATCATCACGGAGGGGTGCACCACGCACATGACAGATGCAAAGCAAGACGGCAAACGGAGCCATGGGGAACATCGCCGCGCAAGCGTGAGCATCCGCTTGCTCAACGCGCTACTGCTGGTGGTCTGCCTGCTCTTGATCCTGTTTTCGCTTTTTGAGCTGCAGCGAACCACGCGGTACGCCCATTCGCTTTATCAGCTTGAACAGGAACGCCAGCGCTGCGACATGGCCATCCAGAAGCTGATGGACGGCTCGGACTATTTGACCACGCAGGTGCAGCAATATGTCGTCACGGGCGAGCGGCGTTATATGGATAACTACTGGCGGGAAATCTACGAAACAAAAAGCCGCGAAATGGCCTTGCTGACCATTTTAAGCATGAATATCACAACGGCGGAGCGGGAAGCCGCGCAGGCGGGCAAGCAGGAATCCGACGCGCTGATGAAGGGCGAGATATGGGCGATGCGCATGGTTGCGGAAAGCACGGGCATCGAGGAAACGGATATGCCCGCGGCGGTGGCCGCCTTGCAGCTTCCGCCCGTGGACGTGGCAAAGAGCGCGCAGGAAAAGCGGGACACAGCCATCGCGTTTGTGTTCGGGCCCGACTATTCCGTTTACAAGGACACCATTCGCGGCAACGTGAACGCCTTTAGAAACGAGATCGCCAGCCGTTATGCGGCGGAGGCCCTATCCACGCTGGAGAAAACCGAGCGCACGACCAAGTTTATGGCCGGCGGCCTTGTGGTGTTTCTCGCCTTGCTCGCCGGCTCCGTCATAGGCTTTGCAAGGCTCGTCGTTTTCCCGCTGGTCGGCTTCTCCAACGCGCTGAGTGAGCGGAATGAGGAGGAACACTTCGTACCCCTTGAGGAGAAGGGCGTGTCGGAGATCAGGCGGTTTGCGGAGGCCTTCAACATATTGTCCGCACAGGTGGAGCAAAAGACCAGACGGCTGGAGCGCATGGGCTATGTGGACTATCTGACCGAGGTGCCCAACCGTGCGAGCATCACCCAGTACGTCACGAGCCTGATCGAACAGGATCAGCATCCGCTGGGCTTGCTCATCATCGACATCGACAATTTTAAGATCTTCAACGACACCTACGGGCATGCGTTAGGCGATCAGGTGCTCCGGCAGGTAGCCAAGGCCGTGTGCGCTGCGCAGCCCGAGGAGAGCGGCATCGCGGGTCGTCTTTGCGGCGAGGAATTCATCGTGGCGATGCAAAACGCGAACGAGCAGACGCTGCAAAAGACTGCGGAGGCGGCTCTCCAAAACGTCCGGCGGATCACCAAGGCGGACGTGGGTCTGCCCAATTTGAAGGACTTCCATATCACGGTCAGCGTGGGCGGCATGCTTTGGCGGGGAGAGCCGACGAATTTCATCCTTTTGCTTTCTCAGGCGGATAAGGCGCTGTATGTTTCCAAGGGAACGGGCAAGGATAAATATACATTTTATGATGATGTGAAGGAAACGGCTTAGCGATTTAGCACGTTAAACTAATATAATATAAGAAAAAATATAGAAAAATTACCACCCATCAACCCCCCTTATCTCCTATTGACCTTATTTTGAAAGGTCTGTATAATAGTCATACTTGAGTATAATATACTCAATACATCGAAGGAGGAAGAAAATGAAAAAACTGTTAAGCATGCTTCTTTGCGCAGTCATGGTACTGTCTCTCGTCGCTTGCGCCGCTCCCGCTGCAACCGTAGCGCCCGTAGCGCCGCAGCCTGAGGCCGCCGCTCCCGCGGAACCCGCTGCCGAAGAACCCGCTCCCGCCGAGGCCGCAGAGCCCGAAGCCCCCGCCGAGGATTACCACATCGGTATCGTCACCGGTTCCGTCTCCCAGTCCGAGGACGACAGGCGCGGCGCTGAAGCCTTCCAGGCGATGTACGGCGAGGATATGGTCAAGCTGGCCATCTATCCCGACAACTTCACCGAGGAGCTTGAAACCACCATCCAGACCATCGTCAACCTGTCCGATGATCCCCAGATGAAGGCGATCATCATCAATCAGGCTGTTCCCGGCACCACCGAAGCCTTCCGTCAGATCAAGGAAAGACGCCCCGACATCATCTGCATCGCGGGCGAATCCCATGAGGATCTTCCCGAAATCGGCAGCGCTGCCGACCTCGTTTGCAACAACGACTTCGTGGCGCGTGGCTACCTCATCATCAAGACCGCGCACGATCTGGGCTGCGATACCTTCGTGCACATCTCCTTCCCCCGCCACATGGCATATGAGACCATGAGCCGCCGTGTTGCCATCATGAAGGCC
The DNA here is from genome assembly GCA_030533005.1 of Clostridia bacterium. Taxonomy (GTDB): domain Bacteria; phylum Bacillota; class Clostridia; order Christensenellales; family CAG-138; genus JAQVRG01. Next base: position 22,585 of record JAUNJX010000026.1, read on the forward strand.
GCCTGCGAAGAAATGGGCATGACCTTCGTGCTGGAAACCGCTCCCGATCCCACCTCTGATGTTGGCGTCGCCGGCGCGCAGGCCTACATCCTTGAGAAGGTTCCCGAGTGGGTCAGCAAGTACGGTGAGAACGCCGCTTACTTCTGCACCAACGACGCGCATACCGAGCCTTTGCTCAAGCAGCTGCTCGAGTACGGCGGATACTTCATCGAAGCCGACCTGCCCTCTCCTCTGATGGGCTATCCCGGTGCGCTGGGTATCGATCTCACCGCCGAGGCCGGCGACTTTGAGAAGATCCTTGCCAAGGTCGAGTCCGCCATCTGCGAAAAGGGCGGCGCGGGCAAGTTCGGCACCTGGGCTTACTCCTACGGCTACACCGTATCCGCGGGTCTTGCACAGCACGCTATGAACGTCATTAAGGGCGAGAGCGAGCTTGCCAACATCGACGACATCGCCAAGGCCTTCCAGACCTTCTCCCCGAAGGCTGCCTGGAACGGCTCCAACTACACCAATGCCGAGACCGGCGTGAAGCTGGACAACGTATTCCTGGTCTATCAGGATACCTACATCATGGGTAACCCCGGTAAGTACATGGAAACCACCGCTGTTGAGGTTCCCGAGAAGTATTTCACCACCAAATAAGCAGTAACAAAATCAACGATGGAAAAAGGGGGGGAGGATGCTCGTCCTACCCCCTTTTTCTTATTGGATAGGATGCAAATATGATGAATGCAAACACTCCTTTGTTGGAGATGCGAAATATCAAAAAGGACTTTTTCGGCAATCAGGTCTTGACGGACATCAATCTCACGCTGCAAGAGGGTGAGGTTTTGGGTTTTGTCGGGGAAAACGGCGCCGGAAAAAGCACCTTGATGAAGATCCTTTTCGGCATGGACGTGATCCGCGAAACCGGCGGATACGAGGGCGATATCCTCATCAATGGCGAAAAGGTTCAGTTTTCGACGCCCTTTGACGCGCTGGAGGCGGGTATCGGCATGGTGCATCAGGAATTTTCCCTGATCCCGGGCTTTACGGCGACCGAAAACATACTGCTCAACCGGGAACCGGTGAAAACAAACGTCATTTCCGAGGTTTTCGGGGACAGGCTCAATACGCTCAATTATGATGAAATGCGCGCGCGATCCGCCAGCGCCATCGACAAGATGGGCTTTTCCATCGACGCGGACATGGTCATCAGCAATATGCCTGTAGGACACAGGCAGTTTACAGAGATAGCAAGAGAACTCAGCAAGGATCAGCTCAAGCTTCTGATCTTGGACGAACCCACGGCGGTTCTGACCGAGAAGGAGGCCGAAGCGCTGCTGGAGTCTATCCGCGGCATGTCCGAAAAAGGCATTGCCGTTATTTTCATCACGCACAGGCTGCACGAGATACTTTCTGTGTGCGATAACGTGTTGGTCATGCGGGACGGCTACGTCGTCAAAAACGTACCCGCCAAGCAGACCAACGTTAAGGAGATCACCCGCTGGATGGTGGGAAGAAACGTGGACGTTTCCGCGAACGCCGACGTCAAGCTGGACGAGAACGCGAAAACCATCATGTCCATCAGCAAGCTTTGGGTGGATATGCCGGGCGAAACCGTGCGCGACGTGAGCCTGGAGGTCAAGGAGGGCGAAATACTCGGCATCGGAGGCCTTGCTGGGCAGGGCAAGCTGGGTATCCCCAACGGCATCATGGGTCTTTGCGACGCGGGCGGCACGGTGATCTTCGACGGCAAGGAAATTCCGCTCAACAATCCCCGGCGCTGCCTTGACGCGTCGCTGGCGTTCGTTTCGGAGGACAGAAGGGGCGTGGGTCTGTTGCTCGACGAGACGCTGGAATGGAACATTGCCTTCCCCGCCATGCAGATACACAACAAATTCCTGAAAAAATATCTTGGCGGCCTCATCCACTGGCGGGACGAAAAGGCCATCCATAAGGTCACACAGCAATACATAGACGAATTGCAGATCAAGTGCACCGGCTCCAAGCAACGTGCAAGGGAGCTTTCCGGCGGCAATCAGCAAAAGGTGTGTCTGGCCAAGACCTTTGCCCTGGCGCCGAAATTCCTCTTTGTTTCCGAACCTACCCGAGGGATCGACGTGGGCGCAAAGTCGCTGGTCTTGGAAGCGCTTAAGCGCTACAACAGGGAAAACGGCGTCACTGTCGTCATGATCTCCTCCGAGCTTGAGGAGCTCAGGCAGACCTGCGACAGGATAGCGATCGTGTCGGGCGGCAGGATCGTGGGCATACTTCCCGCGACGGAATCATCGGAAGAATTCGGCTTGCTGATGATCAGTCAGGTAAAGTGAGGAGGGCAGGATGAACGAAACAGGTTTAGACACGAACAAGACGCTCAAAGAGCGCATGGCCGAGGTGGTCGACAGCTTTGGGCTGCCGCGGCTTATCATCGCAGCCTTTCTTTTGCTGCTGTTTATCATGGCGCCCATCGCGGGGGCGGATTTCTTTACACAGCTGACCAACACCATCAACCGCTTTAGCTGGAATGCCATATTGGTGCTTGCCATGATCCCCATGATCCATTCGGGGTGCGGCTTAAACTTCGGTTTGCCGCTTGGCATCATCTCGGGGCTTTTGGGCGCGACGCTCTCCATCGAGCTTGGCTTTACAGGGCGCATGAGCTTTGTTATGGCGATTTTGATCGCCACGCCCTTTGCGTTGGTGCTTGGCTCCGGCTACGGCTGGCTGCTCAATAAGATCAAGGGCGGCGAAATGATGATCGCCACCTATGTGGGCTTTTCCTCCGTGTCCTTCATGTGCATGATGTGGCTGCTGCTTCCCTATCGGAGCCCCACCATGGTATGGGGTCTTGCGGGCAAGGGGCTTAGAACCACCATCTCGCTGGAGGGATATTTTGACAAGGCGCTTGCAAGCCTTGGGCAGATCAACATAGGCACGCTTTCCATCCCCGTGGGCACGATCGCGTTCTTTGCGCTGCTCGCGTTTGCGATGTGGGCGTTCTTGCACACCAAGACGGGTACCGCGATGACGGCGGTCGGCTCCAACCCGACGTTTGCAAAGGCTGCGGGCGTCAATGTGGATAAGATGCGGCTGCTTTCCGTCGTCATGTCCACATGGCTTGCGGCGGTCGGCATCCTTGTTTACGAGCAGGGCTTCGGCTTTGTGCAGCTGTACATGGCGCCGTTCTATATGGCCTTGCCCGCCGTATCGGCGATCCTCATAGGCGGCGCAAGCGTCAACAAGGCGTCCATCACCAATGTGATTATCGGTACTTTCCTGTTTCAGGGTATTGTCACCATGACGCCGACCGTTATGAACTCCCTGATCCACATGGACATGAGCGAGGTTATCAGAATCATCGTTTCCAACGGCATGATCCTGTATGCTTTGACGAGAAAGACTGAGAGATCAAAATGAGTGAAATGAAGAATAACAATACGCTTGAGAACGACTTCGGGAGCAAGTTTGGCGCGTTTTTCCGCAACAACAGCGTGCCGATTATGTTTGTCATCATCTGCGCGGTGTGTATCCCCATTTCCGGCTTTTCCCCAAGTTATCTTCTCAATGAGATCATGACGCGCATGGGAAGGAACACCTTCCTGATCCTCTGCCTGCTCATCCCCATCATGGCGGGCATGGGATTGAACTTCGGCATGACGCTGGGCGCGATGGCGGGTCAGATCGGCCTGATCTTCGTCGCGGACTGGCAGATATGGGGTATCCCCGGCGTGGTGCTTGCGATGATCATCTCCATACCCATATCCGTGCTGTTGGGTCTGCTTTGCGGCAAGATACTCAACATGGCAAAGGGTCGGGAAATGGTCACAAGCTACATCATCAGCTACTTTATCAACGGTATTTACCAGCTGATCGTGCTCTATATGATGGGACCAATCATCCCCATCCAGCATTCCGCCATCAAGCTGCCGCGCGGTTACGGCATCCGTAATACAGTAAGCCTGCTTAACATGCGCCAGTGCCTTGATAATCTCATCGCCGTCAACATCAAGGGCGTGAAGATACCTGTGCTGACCTTCATCATCATAGGGCTCTTGTGCCTGTTCATCATCTGGTTCCGCAAGACCAAGCTGGGGCAGGATATGCGCGCAGTCGGGCAGGATATGCAGGTCGCGCGCGACGCGGGCATCAATGTGGAGCGCACGAGGATCATTTCCATCGTCATGTCCACGGTGCTCGCGGGCTTTGGCATGATCATTTATCTGCAAAACATGGGCAATCTTTCCACCTACAGCTCGCATTCCCAGATCGGCATGTTCTGTATCGCGGCGCTGCTCGTGGGCGGCGCGTCGGTGGACAGGGCTTCTATCGGGAACGTATTCCTGGGCGTAACGCTGTTCCATCTGATGTTTATTGTTGCCCCCGCTGCGGGCGCAAAGATCACGGGCGATTCCATGATCGGCGAATACTTCCGCGTATTCGTGTCCTATGGCGTTATCACCGTGGCATTGACCATGTATGAGGCCAAAAAGCGCAAGATCAAGAGCCTGATGGGCAGGCAGCTCAAGCTTGACCAAAAGGAGGAAGCAAAATGAAATCCAAACGGAAATGGCTCTTTAGGGCGCTGACGATATGCCTCCTTCTTGCCATCGCGGGCACGATGTTCATCATCGGCCGTGGACACACGATCTATCTCGACAACAAGACCATCGACTATGAAGGCCAAACCTACGAGGGGCCGTATCAGATCGTGGTGTATGTGGACGATGAGCAGGTCGCCAAGCTTAACAAGCGTGACAGGGGCATGGCCACCTGCATCGGCCAAGGCTTCAACATGGTGCTGGAGATCACGCAGGAAAAGGGTGGCGAAGCAGCAACGATGGGCGTTACCATGACGCTGCCGTACAATATGGACGGCATCATCATCAACCTGCCTGCGCTCCTTGCAGGATTGCCGCAGGACGCGTATCTTGAGCAATTCGTTCCGGCTGTTCCGGATGTGCCGGAGGATGAGGAGATCGTCACCGACGAGCTTGAGATGCTCGAAGCGGTGCCCGAGGTGTGATCGCGCAGCGCGAAGCATCCTTAAGGACAAACAAAGAAAAGGCGGGACGCTTTCGGGCGTCCCGCCTTGTGATAATAAGCCGTTGTGCGCTGGCGAAGCTTTATTTCGCCTGCAAGAGCGTACTGATCTCCTCCAGCCGCTTTTCCAATTCCTCCAAACGGCGCTCCAGCTCCCCTTGCTTGTCGTGGGTCAGCTTGTAGCCGTCAAAGAGCGCCTCTATCTTTCGGGGCACCTCATTTTCTATCTTGGTGTTGATGCGGGCTTCGGAATCCTTGACCATCTGCTCGATGGAACGGTTCTGCGCCTCGATCATGGCGGCGATCGCCTGTAGATCCATGTACGCTCACCTCCTGTATATATAGTATCATACCCGATTTTTGCGCGAAAGACAAGCCGCCTTTCCGCCTGCGCGCAAGATGGCGTTTGCTTCGCGCGGCGGCTGTGTTACAATGGTTGTAATATAGGAAATGGGAGGCGCATTGATGCGATATAGGAAAACAGCCCTTCTTCTTGCGGCGCTGCTGCTGTTTGCCCTTTCGGGCTGTGCTAAAACCCCTTCGATGGAAGCGCGCACGGTTGTGGATATGAAGGGGCGCACGGTCGCGCTTTTGCAAGAGCCCATTACGCGGGTGGTCGCGCTCTCGCCTGCGGATTGCGAGATACTCTATGCGCTTGGCGCACAGGGCGCGCTCGTCGGGCGCGGCGAATACTGCGATTATCCGGCGGAGGCGCGCTCCATCCCCGCCGTGCAGTCCAATTATGAAACCAATATAGAGCAGGTTCTTGCGCTTAGGCCGCAGGTGGTGCTGGTCGGGGATATGCAGGAGGACGACGAACAGATACGCGCCTTGGAGGCGGCGGGCGTCGCCGTCGTGATGACCAACGCCTATCACGAGATCGAGGAGGTCTATCGCGGCGTTGCGCTCATAGGCGAAGTGATGGATAAGAATGCCGAGGCCGCCGCCGTGATCGCGGATATGAATGCCGCGTTTGAAGCGCTTTCGGTGCGTGCGCTGGCGCGAAGCGAGGATAAAACGATCTACTTTGAGATATCGCCGCTGGCGTACGGGCTTTGGACGGGCGGCACGGGCACCTTTATGGATGAGATCGCGGGCATGCTGGGCGTGAACAACGTGTTTTCGGATGTGGAGGGCTGGCGGCAGATATCCGAGGAGCAGGTGCTCTCCCGCAATCCCGACTACATCGTCACCATCACCATGTATACGGGCGAAGGCCCCACGCCCATCGAGGAGATCATGGCGCGCCCCGGTTGGGAAAACGTCACGGCCGTCAAAAACGGCGCTATCTTGAACCTGCAGCACGACGAGCTTTCCCGCCCCGCGCCGCGCTTGGCGGAAGGGGCAAAGCTGCTGTATGATTTTATCTATGGAAACGACGCGTCGTAAAACCCCGCGCCCCGAGGGCTTTGGGGCAATAGAATACGCGGCGTTCGCGGTAGCGTGCGCGGCTGCGCTGCTTTTGTGCGTGTGCGTGGGCAGCGTCAATATCTCCATCAGAGAGATCTGCCGCGTATGGGGCGAAGCGCTGCGGGGGACCTTGTCCGCGCACGATATGACGGCCTCCATACTGCTTTCCGTGCGCCTGCCCCGCGTGCTGTGCGTGGCGCTGTCTGGCGCCGCGCTTTCCCTTTGCGGCGCTGCGATGCAGGGGCTGCTCAAAAACCCGCTTGCGGACGGCTCAACGCTGGGCGTATCCGCCGGCGCGTCGTTGGGCGCGGTGCTCGCTATCGCCTTTGGCGTAAGCATACCGGGGCTTCCTTTGGCGGGCGCCATGGGGATGGCGATGCTCTTTTCCTTTTTATCCCTCATGGTGATCCTGCCGCTTGCCTACCGGATGGATCACTCGCTTTCCACCAACACCATCATTTTGATCGGCGTGATCTATTCCATGTTCGTTTCCAGCATCATATCGCTGGTGACGACGTTTGCAGGCGACAGGGTCAAGCATATCACCTTCTGGACGATGGGGTCGTTAAGCGGCAGCGGCTATAAGGAGGCGGCGATCCTGCTTTTGTCCCTCCTTTTCTTTGGCGCGGTGATCCTCCGCTTTGCGCGCGAGCTCAACGCCTTTGCCATCGGCGAGGAAAACGCCCGCCACATCGGCGTGGACGTGCGGCGGGTCAAGCTTGTGATCCTGCTTTGCGTTTCCGCACTCATCGGCGTTTGCGTTTCCATCGGCGGCGCGATCGGCTTTGTAGGGCTTGTGACGCCGCATATGGTGCGCATGCTCGTGGGACCCAATCATAAGCGGCTGCTGCCCGCGTCCCTCTTTGGCGGGGCGATATTCTTGATGCTGGCCGATCTTCTCGCGCGCGTTTTGCTGAATCCCATTGAGCTGCCCATCGGTGTGGTCACCTCCTTTATCGGCGCCATACTCTTTATCTGCATATTCTATCGGTCACGGAGGGCGGAGGGATGAAGCTGCTGGAGGTGCAAAAGCTGGGCGTGCGCTACGGTAAGCTCGCCATCCTGCACGACGTGGATTTTTCCGTGGGCGCGGGCGAATGGCTGATGATCGTCGGCCCCAACGGCGCGGGCAAGTCCACCATCATCAACGCGATCTCGCAAGGCGTAAGCTATACGGGCGATATCCGCTTCCTTGGCCGGGACGTCAAGGCATACCGCCCCAACGCGCTTGCAAGGCGGATGGGCGTGCTCGCCCAGAATCACTATGTCAACTATGCCTTTAGCGTGGGCGAGGTGGCGCGGCTGGGGCGTTACGCGCACGCGCCGGGGATGTTTGCGCGGCAAGGGGACGACGCGGGGGAGGAAATGGTGCGCCGCGCGCTTCAAATGACGGGCATGCTGGACAAATCCGGCCAATCCCTTCTAACGCTTTCGGGCGGGGAGCTGCAGCGCGCGTTTTTGGCGCAGCTGCTAGCGCAGGATCCGCAGCTTCTGCTGCTGGACGAACCCACCAACCATTTGGATTTGGTCTATCAGCGGCAGACCTTTGCGCTGCTGTCCCAGTGGCTAGGCGAGAAGGAGGGGCGTGCCATCGTCTCCGTCGTGCACGATTTGAGCCTTGCGCGCGCCTACGGTACGCGCGCCTTGCTGCTTGCGGCGGGAAAAAAGCTTGCGGAGGGGACGGTCGGCGAGGTGTTTGCGCCCGCGCATTTGGAGGCGGCGTACGCGATGGACGTGTACGCGTGGATGCGGGAGATGCTCGGACAATGGCGATAGCCATAGAAAACGAGGAATTGCTTGAAAATCAAGGTAAAAGACATGGCGTATGCCGACGTCATCCGCATCACCCCCGCCGCGCACGAACGCCCAGCGGCGCAAAGCCGCCTGTTCCGGTGGCTTTTAAAGACCCTGTCCGCGCCGGAGCTCAAGGACGTGCACTTTACCTGCCGCAGGATCGGCATGGAAGGGCTGTCCAAGGACGAGCCGTGCCTCGTGCTCATGAACCATTCCAGCTTCATCGATCTCAAGATCGCGGCGACGCTGCTTAGCGACCGCTCCTATCATATCATCTGCACCTCGGACGGCTTTGTTGGGAAGGAAGGGCTTATGCGGCGTGTGGGCTGCATCCCCACGCGCAAGTTCCAGTCCGACGCGGCGCTGGTCAAGGACATGCGCTATACGCTCCGGGAGCTTAAAAGCTCCATACTCCTTTATCCCGAGGCGAGCTACAGCTTTGACGGCACGGCGACGCCGCTGCCCAAAAGCCTGGGGCGCTGTTTGAAGTTTTTAGGCGTGCCCGTTGTGATGATCAAGACCAACGGCGCGTTTTTGCGCGACCCGCTCTACAACAACCTGCGTATCCGCAAGGTGGACGTCAGCGCGGATATGGAATACCTGCTTTCGCCCGAAATGATACGGGAGCGCACCGCGGAGGAGCTGAACGATATCCTCAAGGCGACCTTCACCTTTGACGCGTTCAAGCACCAGCAGCAAAACAGCATTCGGGTGGACGAGCCCTTCCGGGCGGACGATCTTGACCGCGTGCTGTATCAATGCCCGCATTGTTTCAAAGAAAGCATGCGCGCAAGCGGCGAAACCGTCGCCTGCCAAGCCTGCGGCAGGGCGTATCGCTTGAGCGAATACGGGTATCTGGAGGCGATAAACGGCGAACCCGCCTTTACGCACATTCCCGACTGGTTTTATTGGCAGCGCGAGCAGGTGCGAAGCAGCCTGCTTGCGAACGCTTACCGGATGGAGATACCGGTGGATATCTGCATGATGGTGGATTACAGGTGCATCTACAGGGTCGGCAGCGGCACGCTCACGCACGACGGCGCGGGCTTTCACCTCACGGGCTGCGACGGCGCGCTTGACTATACCCAGTCCCCCGCCGCCTCCTACAGCCTTTACGCGGATTATTACTGGTATGAGATCGGCGACGTCATCTGCATCGGCACGGGCAGCACGCTCTATTACTGCTTCCCCCGCTGTGACGGCAACGTCGTGGCAAAAGCAAGGCTCGCCGCGGAAGAACTCTATAAAATAGCCTTGCAGGGGTAGGCATGGGGACGGGATGCGCCCCAAATGCGATGCGTAAACGGAGGAAGCCATGAAAACGAA
>JAUNJX010000080.1 GCA_030533005.1 Clostridia bacterium
GCCCAGACCTCCATCTCGCCGAAGCGCTGGCCGCCGAACTGCGCCTTGCCGCCCAAAGGCTGCTGGGTAACAAGGGAGTAGGGGCCGGTGGAGCGCGCATGGATCTTGTCGTCTACAAGATGATGCAGCTTGAGATAATACATATAGCCTACCGAGATGCGGTTTTCAAAGGGCTCGCCCGTACGGCCGTCGTAGAGCACGGTCTTGCCGTCGGGATCCCTGCCCGCCTTGGTGAGCAGATCCTTGATGTCCTGTTCGGATGCGCCGTCGAATACAGGCGTGGCAATCTCCCAGCCCAAGGTCTTTGCGGCCATGCCAAGATGCAACTCAAGCACCTGCCCGATGTTCATACGCGAAGGCACGCCCAAGGGGTTCAGCACGATCTGCAACGGCGTACCGTCGGGCAGGAACGGCATATCCTCCTCGGGGAGTATGCGGGAAATAACGCCCTTGTTGCCGTGGCGACCCGCCATTTTATCGCCCACGGAAATCTTACGCTTCTGTGCGATATAGACGCGCACCAGCTCGTTGACGCCGGGGGAAAGCTCATCCTTGTTTTCGCGCGTGAACACCTTGACGTCCACGATCACGCCGCCCTCGCCATGGGGTACGCGAAGCGAAGTATCCCTGACCTCACGCGCCTTTTCGCCGAAGATGGCGCGCAGCAGCCGCTCCTCTGCCGTAAGCTCCGTCTCGCCCTTGGGCGTGACCTTGCCTACGAGAATGTCGCCCGAACGCACCTCTGCGCCGATGCGGATGATGCCGCGCTCGTCGAGATCCGCCAGCGCGTCCTCGCCGACGTTGGGGATATCACGGGTAATCTCCTCCTCGCCAAGCTTGGTATCGCGCGCTTCGGTCTCATGCTCCTCGATATGGATGGAGGTATATACGTCCTCTTTGACAAGCTTCTCGCTGATCAAAACGGCGTCCTCGTAGTTATAGCCCTCCCAGGTCATAAAGCCGATGAGGATGTTGCGCCCCAGCGCGATCTCGCCCTGATCCGTGCTCGCGCCGTCAGCGATGACCTGACCGACCACCACATGCTCGCCCACCTCCACGATGGGGCGCTGGTTGATGCAGGTGCCCTGATTGGAGCGCTTGAACTTGATCAGCTTATATTTATGTATGGCGTGATCCTTATCCGCTTCCACAAGGATCTGGGAAGCGTCCACGCGCTTGACCACACCGTCTTCCTTGGCAAGCACCACCACGCCGGAGTCATGCGCGGCCTTGTATTCCATACCCGTTCCCACCATGGGCGCTTCGGGCATGAGAAGGGGCACGGCCTGACGCTGCATGTTGGAGCCCATCAGCGCGCGGTTCGCATCGTCGTTTTCCAGGAAGGGGATCATGGCCGTCGCCACGGAGACCAGCTGCTTGGGCGAAACGTCCATGTAGTCGACCTCGGTGTTCTTGACCTCGATGATCTGGTCAAGGTAACGCGCCACGACGCGGTTGGATTTGAACCATGTCTTGCCGTCCACCACCTCGACCTGCTCGTTCGCCTGCGCGACGATGAAATCGTCCTCCTCGTCCGCCGTAAGATACACCACATCGTCGCTGATGTGCTTGTTGACGGAATCTACGCGGCGGTACGGCGCTTCGATGAAGCCGTACTTGTTGATGCGCGCATAGGTGGAGAGCGAGTTGATCAAGCCGATGTTGGGGCCTTCAGGCGTCTCGATGGGGCACATGCGGCCATAGTGGGAATAGTGAACGTCACGCACCTCGAAGGTGGCGCGGTCACGGTTCAAGCCGCCGGGGCCGAGTGCAGACAGACGCCGCTTATGCGTAAGCTCCGCCAGGGGGTTGGTCTGATCCATGAACTGGGAAAGCTGCGAGGATCCGAAGAACTCCTTGATGGCCGCCGTCACGGGGCGGATGTTGATGAGGTTTGAGGGCATGGCCGTTTCCATATCCTGCAGGCTCATGCGCTCACGCACCACGCGCTCCAGGCGCGTCAAGCCCACGCGAATCTGGTTTTGCAAAAGCTCGCCGACGCTGCGGATACGGCGATTGCCCAAATGGTCGATATCGTCCGTGCGGCCGATGCCGTACTCCATGCCCATCAGATAGCTGATGGAGGCGATGATATCCTCCGTCACGATATGGCGCGGGATCAAATCATACGCGTGGCGCTTCAGGAAGGTCTTGGCAGCCGCCTCGTCCATCCCCTCCGCCTCGATCTGCGCAAGCAGCTCCACTAGCTTAGGATAGAGCACCTTTTCGTTGATGCCCGCGTCGGCGGGGTCGAAGCTCAAATACTTGGAAGCGTCCACAAAACGGTTGCCAAGCACGCGAAGCGTCCGATCCTGTATCTGGATATACACGCCCTCGACGCCCGCGTTCTCGATGGCCTTCGCCTTGGCGCGATCCAGTTTTTCGCCCTTTTGGATCAGTATCTCGCCCGTAGAGGGGTCGATTACATCCTCGGCCGCGATCTGGTTATACAGACGCGACGCCAAAGAAAGCTTTTTATTGAATTTATAGCGGCCTACGCGCGCCAGATCATACCGCTTGTCGAAAAACAGCGAATTGAGCAGGTTGCGCGCGGATTCCTCCGTGGGCGGTTCGCCCGGGCGCTGGCGCTTGTAGATCTCGATCAGACCCTCCTCCACAGACTTGGTGGTGTCCTTTTCCAAGGTCTTGAGAAGCCTGTTCTCCTCGCCCAAAAGCTCCAATATCTGCGCGTCGGTGCCGTAGCCCAGCGCACGAAGAAGGGCAGTGATAAAGACCTTGCGCTGCCGATCGATCTTGACATAGAGTATTTCGTTGCTGTCCGTCTCGTATTCCAGCCACGCGCCGCGATTGGGGATGACCTGCGAGGAATAGAGGTTCTTGCCCTCTTTGTCGATGGCGGTGCTGTAATACACGCCGGGCGAACGGACGAGCTGGCTGACGATGACGCGCTCCGCGCCGTTGATGATAAAGGTGCCCTGCTGGGTCATCAGCGGGAAATCACCCATAAACACCGGCTGTTCCTTGACCTCGCCGGTTTCTTTATTTATTAAACGCACGGTGACGCGAAGGGGAGCGGAATAGTTGACGTCGCGTTCCTTGCACTCCTCCACCGGATATTTGGGATGCTCAAAATCAATGTTGTAATCGACAAACTCCAACACGAGCTTTTCGGAGTAGTCCGTGATGGGCGAAATGTCATCCAGAACTTCCTTGAGATCCTCCTCGACGAAGCGTTTATATGAGTTTTTCTGCACTTCAATCAGATCCGGCATTTCCAGAACTTCATTGATGCGGGAAAAGCTCATGCGCTTGCGCGTACCCATTTGTACTTCATGCACCATCGTCCGTCTCTCCTAACCACCGTATAAGTACGGCTTATATTGTTGATACGCCCTATCGGATAAGGTTTTCCATCAAATGGAAAAACATACCTGAGCATGACGGGCACCCTTGGTTCGGCAATCGGAAAATGTGCCTAAAGGTGCAGACTACCATGCTGACGCAGTTTATTAGTATATCGCTAGAATGCAAATCTGTCAATAGACTTGCGCTGTCAAGAAAGAATATTTTGTAGCAATTTTATGGCGATCTATTTTTATGGCGATCTATTATGGATCTTTTTCTCCCCGCGAAGCTTTTGTCCTTCACCGAAGCCATAGCTGACCCGCTTCGTCCCATGTATATCCGGCCGGCGCAAACCTGCACGGGCTTTTTTTCCATCCGGCTTCCAGCCGTTCGGTCAGCGCCGCCATGGGCGGTATGGCGCCCGTGGCCGAATAGTCCGTAATGCACGCGGCGCCTGCGGCGCAGGCGATGTTTACGGTTTCATACAAGGATCGCCCCGCAAGGAGCGCCGCTATAAAGCCCGCGATGCTGCTGTCCCCCGCCCCTGTGGCGGAAACGACGTTCTCCACGCAAAACACGGGCGAAAATGCGGCATGCGCCGCCCATGCCGGCACGTTTTGCGGTGTTGCGCGCCCAAAGCGCTTTTGTTCAAATGCCGCCGCGTCCGCCGTTTTGGCATAAAACCCGAGCGCGCCGCATTTGATCACAGCGACGGCCGCGCCCATGTCGAGCAGATCGTCCGCCAGATCCTCGATCTGTGAAAAGGTGATGTTCTTGAGTATGTCGTCGTCCGCTTGCTTGAGGCGCCGGAACGCCGCCGGCGCGAGCATGAACAGCAGCTCCTCCACGCTGGGGAGAATCAGATCCGTATAGGGCAAAAAGCGCGCAAACAGCTTTTTCCAATCCATCCGCGCGGCATCCGAGCCCGTATCCGGATACGCCGTGTCCAGCGACGTCGTAACGCCCAGCGCCTTGACCCTTTGCAGGATCGCGCACAGCTCCTCTCCGTCGTTTTCATACAGCCTGCGCATAATAGACGGATACCCTATATGAAAGAGCTTGGCCTTCCCTACGATGGAAAAATCCACGTCCTCCCGCCCAAAGGCGTTGTTGGCAGCCGCGTCATGGAGAAATATGCGGTCGCACCCCGGAGGGGAGAGCACAATGCTGTATGAGGTGGTTTCTCCTTGCTTTACATGCAGGTATACCCCGCCGCTGTTTGCCTTTTCCATCAGGCTTTGGAGGATGGCGCTTACCTCGTCCTCCCCCACGCCCGCCATCAGCGCCGTGGGTATGCCCAGCTTGTTGAGCGCAAGACCCGTATTGGATACGCTCCCCCCCGTAGACAGGGAAAGCTTGCCCACATCTATCAGGCTGCCCGGCACAAAATAAGCGCCCGTGTCGCCATGGCAGGGTGTGAGAAAACGGGGCGTGATATCTAAACACACATGACCTGCGCAAACCGCCTCGTAAACGGTGTCTTGCCGCATAATGCCTCCCGGAAAAGCGTTTTCTAAAAAAGCGTTTTATGGAAACCAGAGAGCGTCCGCGGACGCTCTCTGGCAGAGTTTATAGCACACAGGCTATATTCGTTTTAATAGGCGTAGCAGACGTCGGAAAGATACGCGCGCTGCACATAGCCGTAGCTGTTGCCGAACACGACCTTATACCAGCCGCCGCAGGAGGCCACGACATGCGCCAGATACCCCGCGGGGAAAGCGCCCATCTCGCCGTACTGCGCGCCGGTGCCCTTATATACGGTGACGGGGGCGTTGGTCATCATCTGCTTGTTGAGGGCGGTAAGATAGCCGCCATAGGTCGCATTGCCCTGCTGGACATACTTGGCGCAGACATAGCCGACCAGGCCGTTATAGTTGATTTTATACCATGTGCCGGTCTTGCCGAGCACCATAACGGGCGCGCCCTGCCGCAATACGCCGATCTTGCCGTATTTGGTGCTGGGGCCGCTGCGCACGTTCAGCTTGGTGGTCGTATACATATTGGTAGAGGAGCCGGAATCCACCACCGGCACGGGGTTGATGATGACGGGAACCGGTACGGGATC
>JAUNJX010000081.1 GCA_030533005.1 Clostridia bacterium
CTCTTATTCTCACCAGCATAGCTGGTGGTTTATTGTCGCTAAAGCGCCAAAAAAACGCGCGGCGAAACCCCTATGTTTCCGCCGCGCGCTCTTTTGTTGAATAGAAGATACCCTTACCTGCCTAATCACTCATTACTCATTACCAGTCGCTTGCTGCTCGCCGCTCGCCGCCGGCGCCGCCAGGTGCTTATCGAACAGAGGGGTTAGATCCTCGCCCGCCGCGTCCGAAAAGGACTTGATAAGCTGTGCCCGCGTGATGAAGCCCGCCTCGCGGCTCGCGTCGCAGAGGGTCTTGAGCGCGGCGTAAAACTTTTCAGCGCCCAGCTTCTCATAGACCTCCGTATACAGCGCCACGCCGCGCCCGTACACGCCGTAGACGTATTCGTTGGTTCCGGCTTGGGCATAATCTGCAAGCGGCGCGTCCATGGGCAGGGTGAGCGTATGCTCCGTCATGCCGTAGAAGCGGGTGTACATAAGCTCGCTCGTATATTCCTCGCCGTACACGCTTTTTGTATAGTCAAAGCTCAAAAACTCCACCAGCGCCTCATCGATCCAAGGGGTGTTCACCGTGTCCGATCCCGCGATCCCGTAAAACCACTGATGCGCTACCTCGTGCGCGATATACAGCTCGCCTAAGGCGGTGCTGCCCGTAAGCCGGTCATGCTCCACCATGATAAGTCCGGGGTATTCCATGCCGCCGGTCAGCTCCGTGCCCACGGCGGAGAAATCGTCAAAGGGATACGGCCCCAGACGCTCCGCAAAGTAGCGCAGCGCGCCTGCGGAGGTCTCGGCGAGCAGCGCCGCGCGATCCTTGAACCTGTCATAGCCGGTGACGCGCACATCGCCCACCTGCACATCCTTGGGGTTCGCGTCCTCGATAAGCGCCACGGCAAAATCTCGTGCGGGCGCCGCCGTAAACAGTCCCTCAAACACCGTGCTGTCCACGATCCGCGCTTCCCCCGCCGTGCCGGAGGCCGCCACCGTATAGGTGAGCGGGCAGCGAATGAGCACCTGATAATCCGCAAGATCGCTATAGAAGGGGTCGCCCACCTCCACATACGGGTCTACGCGCCATTCGCCATCCTCCACCACAGCGAGTATGGGAAGGGCATTGCCCAGCATCACGCCAAGGTCGTTTTTGCCAAAGCGTCCCGTTCTCTCCGGCACCGTCATGCGGAAGGTGAGAAAAACGCTCGCTTCGCCGCCGGGTACAAGGTCATGATTGACGGGCACGAACAGCGTCGTGCCGTCGTCGCTTAAGGTATAGAAGGTGTCCGCCTCATCCTGCGTGACGCTCCCGATCTTCATGCAGCCCTTCTCAACGGCGTTGGGCCAAAGCCGCAGCACCAGCTCGTAAAGGGTGGCGGATGTGTTGTTGACAAAGTCCACGCGCATTTCGCCTTCCACAACGCCCTTCTCCGGCTCCATCTCCAGCCGCACGGTGTATTTGGTGCGCTGTACGGGGTTTGGCGTCTCCACAGGCGCCGCTTCCACGGGCGCGGCCTCCGCAGGCGCGACCGTCGCCGTCGCCGTCGGGACGGGAGACTGCGTTGCCTGCGCCGTTTCCATTTCCTTTTCGGGCAGGGCGGAGGCAACCGCCTCTGCAAGGGACGCAAGCTCCGCCGTATTCTCGCACGCCAAAAGCGTTCCCGCAACCGCCGCTATACACAAAAGAAGCGCACACGCCTTTCGCAGAGCGCGCCTTTCCGATCGTTTATCGTTTTTTCTATTCTTCAGGGCCGTCAAAATGCAACACCTCGCTTTCATGCAATCCATAACAATCCTACATACGGCATACTGCCTTATTTGTATTATAGAGGAGGGCGCGCATGCAAACAAGGCAATAAGTGTGCACATTCCGTGAATTCTTATCCACGCGCGCACAATCGCTTTTACACGCGGGGCGGAGGATGGTATAATGGATGCATGATACGCATCACACCCTTTACAACCCTGCGCCCTACGACGCGCATCGATAACGTTTTTTTCACCTCCTTCATGCCGATGGCGCCCGAAGGCTATGTCAAGGTCTATCTTTACGCGCTCATGCTCTCTGAGCAGGGCGGGCTGGACGCGGATATCGCGGGCGCTCTGGGTCTTTCGGAGGGGGAGGTTTCCCAAGCCATGCTCTACTGGCAGCAGCAGGGGCTTCTTCGCGTGCTGCCGGGGGACGTCCCCGCCGTGGAGTTTTTGGAATATCTGCCGGAGGGGCGGTTTTCCCCCGCCCGCAAGGCGGACGCCTGCGCCCGGCTTTTTACGGCGATGCAGGATATGCTCGGCTCGCGCATACTCAGCGTGAGCGAATTGCAGCGGGTGCGGGACTGGGTCGAGGTATACGGCTTGGACGAGGCCGCCGTGCTTATGCTCGTGCGCCATTGTATCGAGACCAACGAACGCGGGCGCGGCGTCTCCGTCAACTATATGGACGCGGTCGCCCGGCGCTGGGCGGACACGGGGGTGAAATCCGCCGCGGAGGCGGAGGACTTCCTTTCCCAAAGCGCCGCCGCGCGCTCCGGCGCGATCGACGTGCTCAAGCGCTTGGGCAAGCAGCGCCCGCCCACGGCGGATGAGCTTGGCTTATACGAGGCGTGGATGCAGCGCGGCTTTTCCAAAGAATCCGTGCTGCTTGCGTGCAGCGAGCTCACGGCGTATGGCACGCCCTCCTTCAAGGCGCTGGACAACGTCTTGGACAACTGCCGCCGCAACGGCCTGACCTCCGTTGCCGCCATGGAGGAATACCTTAAGAAAAACGAGCAGTCCCGCGCGTTTGTGGATGTGCTTTTCTCCCGGCTCGGCCTTACGCGCCAGCCCAGCCGCGCCGACCGCGAGACCATCGCCCTTTGGCGGACGGAATGGCGCATGACAGACGAGCTTCTACTCCTTGCCGCCGACTGCGCGCGGGGGGAATCCCAACGCTTCGCCGCCTGCAAACGCCTTTTGACGGACTGGTACAACAAGGGCATCACGCGCACCGACGATGCGCGCGAGGATTTTGAGCGCGCGAAGAACGCGGCGCCGCTGCCCAAAAAGAGTAAGGCGTTTGCCTATCTCCAGCGGGAGCAGCCGCAGCAGGACGCATCCTTCGTGGTCAATTTCTTCGACGAATAGGGAGGCAGCATGCGCATCAGCAAAGCCATCCGGCAGGAATACGATCAAAAACGCCGCCGCGTCATCGAGGAACGGGATGAGCGGGTGCGCGCGGCTTACGCGCTGTCGCCCGCGCTTCGCAAGATCGACGAAGCGCGAAAGCAGGCGATCTTCGACCTTGGCCGCGCCCGCATGAGCGAGGGCGGGGAGGATTCCCTCCCCTATGTGACGGCGCTTGAAAGGCTTGAGACGGAGCGGAACGCCGAGCTGGACAGATTGGGTCTGCCCCGCGATCTCTATACGCCGCGCTTCGCGTGCGTCACCTGCGAGGATACGGGCTTGGTCGGCAGCGCCACAAAGACCTTGTGCAGCTGCATGCGCCAGCGCATACTGCGCGAGAACTTCTCCAACGCCAACCTTCGTGGCGACGAGCGCTTTGAAAACTTCCGGGAGGATATCTTCCCCGACGAAAAGCAGCGCAGGGGCACGGCCAAGGTGCGGGACGCGTGCGCGGCCTACGCCGAGGGTTTCCCCAACGAAGGAAAGGGTATACTCCTTTATGGGGAAAGCGGGTTAGGCAAGTCCTTTTTGCTCAACTGCATCGCGCATCGCGTGATCGAGCGGGGCTACAGCGTCTTGAACCAAACCGCCTACAAGCTTATCGCGGACGTGATGGGGCGCATTTCCGCGCGGGAGCGCCCGGACGACTACACGCTGCCTGACCTTCTCATCATCGACGATCTGGGTACGGAGCCCGCCATGGGGGACGTGTCGGTCAACACGCTTTTCTCCCTCCTCAACGAACGCCAAAGCCTCAAGCGACCCACGCTGTTCGCTTCCAACCTTGATCCCGCGCGCATACGCGCGCTGTACGGAGAGCGGATGTATTCCCGCATCGTATCCCCGCGCCTGACCACCGTATACGAGCTCAAGGGCGCCGACCTACGCCTGCGCCCTTAATTTTATATAAAGAAGGAGTGTGCTCACCATGGAAAATACCAATGGCTCCGCGCCCTTGCAGGCGGATTTTCTCGATTTGCGCCATACGCTTGCGGAGGTGGCGGGCAGCCGCTTCACGCTGCTGCTTGCCAGCTGCATGACGCTTTTCACGCTCTCTCGCGCCGCGGCTCTCTACCGGCTTTCCAGTGAAATGGGGCTTTACTGGTGCGTCCCTGGCGGGCTTTTAACGCTGCTGTGCCTGTTTTGCGCCGTGGTGCTGTGGATGCTCTACGCGCAGGGCAGAAACGGTTTTTTGAAGCCCGGCCTTATCAAGGCGCTTCGGGCGCTGCCCATCGCGGAAACGGTGCTTGCCGTGATGGCGTGCCTGTTGATGGCCGCCGTGCTCATCGTGGTGATCTTTAGCAACACGACGGTGCTCTCCAGCCTTTCCCAGCTTTCCGCAGAGCTTGACGGCACCTTCTTTCGCTTTTCGGAATATGCGCTGGCGCGTCTGGGCGCGTTTGGCATGCAGATCGTCACGGGTATCACCGTGGCGGCCGCCGTGCTGCTGCTGTTTTGCACGCTGCGCTACTGCATGCTGACAAGCTTTTTAAAAGCTCTCTCCGCCATGGAAAGCCATAACGCCGCGCGCCGCACCTGCCTTGGGTTCGTATCGACAGCGTCGCTTGTGATGGGTGTGCTGGCGCTGGGCGCGGGCGCTTTGATGCTCTCACACAACCCGTTTGCCGCCGCGTCCATGCTGCTCTACGCCCTGACGCTGTTCTGCGGCGGGCTGCTGCTATGCAAGCTTGCGCGCGAGCTCAATTTCCTCTACACCTATTACAGCAAGCTCAACCGCGCCGCGCAGAAGCGCGCCGCCGGTATCCGCGCGCAGGAGGAGGCGCTCAAAAACGCGCCGCTGATGCTGCCCGCAACGGACAAAACGCCGGAGGAGGTGGACGACATCCCCGCCGCTGCCGACGCGCCCGCCGTCATCCACGCCCAAGCGCCCGCGGAAGAACCGCCGGAGGCGCCTGCGGAGGAAGGCGAAGCGGCGCCCGATCAGGAACCCGACGAAGCCCCCGCGGAGGAACCTGCGGCGGAAGCCCAACAAAACGAAACGCTCGACGTATAAACACCGGTGCAAGGGCATACCCTTGCAAATACGCCCCACGGCAAAAATCGACCCGGTTCTTTGCCGGATATGCTTTCGAGCCGAATATGCTTTC
>JAUNJX010000027.1 GCA_030533005.1 Clostridia bacterium
ATGCTGGTCTGCCGACGGAGTATCAGCTGCAGGCGGCCTATCGGCTGATCCATGACCTTATGGATATATACGGCCTGCCGATCAGCGCGGTGATCGGCCACAACGAAGTGCCGACCTACAAGAACGGTAGACCGACGGGCAAGGGCTACGCGACGCTGTGCCCCTGCATCGACATGGACGCATTTCGCGCGTACCTGTCCGATAACGCGGGGACGGTGGCCAACGATCAGGCGGACACGGAGAAAGAAGACTACGATCCTGTTTATCCGCGTTATGCGATGTACGGCGGCAGCACCTACGTCAACCTGCGGGATGCGCCCGTCAACGGCAGCATCATCGGGCGGGTCAGCCGCGGGGATATGGTGATCGCCCTGGGCAGTTACGGCGGGTGGCTGGATGTGGTCACGCAGACGCTGCCCCTGCAGAGAGGTTACTGCTTGGATAGGTACTTTACGGAGGGATAGCATGGATGCGCGAAGCATTATTGTCACCGTAATTGTGGCCATGCTGGGAAGCGGCGGCATGACGGCCATTGTGAACTGGCTTCTGACCCGTTCTGGCAAAAAAAACCCGCTTTATATCGGTATGAGGCTGCTGCTGCAAGACAAGATCGAGTACCTTGGCATGAAGTACATAGCAGAAGGGAGGATAACCTACTCGCAAAAACGCATGCTGCACGCTATGCACGATTGCTATCATGGCGGCCTGCACGGTAACGGCGATCTGGACGGCATCATGGAAGATGTGGACGAAATCGACGTAATTTACCCTAACGGAAAAAGAGAGGAGAAAAATCATGAGCAAAACTAAACTTTGGTGGAAAGCAGCTGGTGTCCGCGCGCTGAAAACCGTCGCCCAGACGGCGATCGCAACGATCGGCACGAGCATGGCCGTCGCGGACGTCAACTGGGTGCTGGTCGGCAGCGCATCCGTACTGGCTGGTCTGCTGTCCCTGCTGACCAGCGTGGCTGGCCTGCCGGAAGTGCCCAGCGAGTAACGGATATTCGCAAAATCTTCTTCATAGAAAAAAACCGCCCCGCAATGAAGCGAGGCGGTTTTTTTGCATCTGCTGTAAACAATTATTTACGGTCTTAGCGTACGTTTTTGCGGCAACTATTCGGCAACCTTGTTGTGATTTTGGCTGATTCGATGTGCCGAAAAAATGCTTGTAAATAGCATGTTTCAACGGCGCGTAATGTCTCAAATTCTAGATTTCGATAGGTAGCTGCCGGATCCCAAAGCAAAAAGCATGACGCAACGCGCCATGCTTTTTGCTTTGCTGTCTTGCCTGCTATTTTTCCCGGGCTTCACCAGCCATTGCGCGAAGCGCACTTGGCTGGCGACACAGCGGAGCCGACCGCGTCCGGTGGACGGGGGAGGGAGGCGGAGCTGCTCAAAAGCAGGGAGTGCAAGGAAGGTGTTCGCGCCGACGCGGCACGACCATGCTTGCAGAGCCGGGAAAATAGGTAGCTCAAGCCAGCCCAATCGGGTGTCTTTTCTGTTTTCCCTATTCGATACTTTGCACACTGCCAAACATAGAAAGATCGATAAAAAGTGCATTGCCGGGCGCCATCTTATGCTATAATCAAAACAATACGATCATTATGGCATATGTAAAAAAGGAGGAACGGACAGGATGCCGGGTTTTGAGGATATCAAACGATCCAAACAGGTGCGAACCTACATCACAAAAGCGGATGAGGCGCTTGCTTCATTAGGGTATACGGAACACAGCTTCGGTCATGTGGAATTCGTTTCCAAACGGGCAGGCGACTATCTTGTAGCACTGGGGTATCCGGCGCATCAGGTGGAGCTTGCGCGCATTGCAGGGTATCTTCATGATATAGGCAACGTGATCAACCGTATAGACCATGCGCAGAGCGGGGCGGTGATGGCGTTTCGGATACTCGATCAGATGGGGTTTGCATGCGAGGATGTGGCGACCGTTATAAGCGCCATAGGCAATCACGATGAATCCACGGCTTCGCCGGTAAACGCGGTGGCGGCGGCGCTGATCCTTGCGGACAAGACGGATGTGAGAAGAAGCCGCGTGCGCAACCGCGATATGACGACCTTTGATATACATGACAGGGTGAATTATGCCGTAACCGGATCGGAAACCTATTTTGCAGAGGACGGCAAGGCGTTTGTGCTCAAGCTGGATATCGATACGTCCATATCCGTGGTGATGGAGTATTTTGAAATATTCCTTACCCGTATGCTTTTGTGCCGCCGCGCCGCGGACGCGCTGGGTCTGCGCTTTAAGCTCATCGTCAACGGACAGGAGCTGCTTTAAGCGCAACGGGTCGCCCGCTATTTCAACAACGACAGGAAAGGGAAATGCGGCGCTTTGCCGCACGGGATTAGTATGGACGCACAAGCACTCGTAGCCAAGCAACGGACGTATTTTGAAAGCGGCAAAACCTTGCCGGTAGAATATCGTCTAGCGATGCTCAAAAAACTCAGGGATGCGGTGGCGCAAAATGAGGAACGCATCGCCGCGGCGCTCAAGCAGGATCTCAACAAGGCGCACTTTGAAGCCTACATGACGGAGATCGGCATGGTGCTGGACGATCTGCGCTATGCGATCTCGCATGTTGCATCATGGGCGCGGCGCAAGACGGTGCGCACGCCGCTTGCACAATTTTCCGCCCGCAGCTTTATCCTGCCAGAGCCGTATGGCGTGGCGCTTATCATGTCGCCGTGGAACTATCCCTTTCAGCTTTGCATCGAGCCGCTGACAGGCGCTATCGCCGCCGGCAACTGCGCGATCGTCAAGCCGTCCGCGTATGCGGCCAACACCAGCCGCCTGATCGCGGAGCTGCTTGGCAGCCTGTTCCCGCCGGAATATGTGGCGGTGGTGGAGGGAGGGCGCGAGGAAAACACGGCGCTGTTGCAGCAGAAATTCGATTATATTTTTTTTACGGGCAGCGTGAACGTGGGCAAATACGTCATGGAATGCGCATCCCGCAACCTTACGCCCATGAGCCTGGAACTGGGCGGCAAAAGCCCGGTGATCGTGGATAAAAGCGCCGATCTGCCGCTTGCGGCCAAACGCATCGCTTTTGGCAAGTACATCAACGCCGGGCAGACCTGCGTGGCGCCCGATTATGTTCTGGCAGAGGCGGGTATACGCGACGCGCTGATCGAGGAGATCAAAAAAGCTGTGGCAGCCTTTTACCCAAACGGCGACTATGCTTCCTTCCCCACCATCGTCAACGATAAGCATTTTGCCCGTGTGATGGGTCTTATCCAAGAGGAAAAGCTTGTGTTCGGCGGCAAAGGGGATGCTTCCCGCCGTTTTATCGCGCCAACGCTTATGCAGGATGTGACGTGGGATGATCCCGTCATGCAGGAGGAGATATTCGGCCCCATTCTGCCTATACTGACCTACACCGAGCTTGACGAGGCAATAGGGCGGATCGTCGCGCGACCCAAGCCCTTGGCGCTGTATCTGTTTACGACGGATAAGGCGGTGGAGGAGAAGGTGTTCTCCCGCGTATCCTTCGGCGGCGGCTGCGTCAACGACACCATCATCCATCTTGCCACACCCTATATGGGCTTTGGCGGCGTGGGGGAGAGCGGCATGGGCAGCTACCACGGCAAACGCAGCTTCGATACCTTCACGCATTACAAAAGCATCGTCAAAAAGCACAACTTTATCGATCTGCCCATGCGCTACCAGCCCTATACTGACGCACACTTCAAGCTTGTGCGCATGTTTTTGAAATAGCCTACAGCACGACCGTTTGGGTGGCGATGTTTTGCTGGAATACACGGTCGTGCTCTACAAACAGCATGGTGGGTGAAAAGCTTTGCAGGAGAGCTTCTATTTGCATGCGCGAGTATACGTCGATGAAATTGAGCGGCTCGTCCCAGATATAAAGGTGCGCCCGTTGGCATAAGCTTCCGGCGATGAGCACCTTTTTCTTTTGCCCGCCGGAAAAATCCGCCATATCCTTTTCAAACTGCACGCGGGAAAAATCCATCTTGCGCAGTATCGCTTTGAGCAGGCTCTCGTCTATCTGCCGCTCTTTGGCGTAATCCGAAAGCAGCCCGCAAAGCCCTGACGTATCCTGCGGCACATAGGATATCATAAGCCCGGAGGCAACGCTTACCGTGCCGGTATGCGGGATGGCCTCGCCCAGTATGAGCTTGAGCAGGCTGCTTTTTCCACTGCCGTTTTTCCCTTCCAGCGCGATGCGTGCGCCCTGCGTCACCTCAAAGCTTGTGTGGCTGCAAATCTCGCGCGTGCCATAGCACACGGTCACGTCTCGAAAGGCGGCAAGGCGATCAGCGTGAAAAAGAAGCGGCGAAAGCTTGAGGCTGGCAGCGGTTTCAGCGTTTTGAAGGAGCGTTGCCTTTTCTGCGGCGGCCTGCTGCTGCCGTGCCTCGGTTGCCTTCGCTCGCTTCATCACCTTGGCCGCCTTGTGCCCGACATAGCCCTTGTCCGGCTTTAGTCCGGCGCTTGTAACGCCCTTTTTCGCCGTTTCCGCTTTATAGGACCATGCCTCGGAACGCCGGGCGGCTTCCTTGAGGCGCGCCATATCCTTCTTTAAGCGTTCGTTTTGTACCTGCTCAAAGCTCTGCTGACGCTCGAAATTCTCCATCCATGAGGAGAAATTGCCGCTTTGCACCTCGATGTCCGTCCGGTTGATGGAGAGTATGTGATCGACGCACCCATCCAGAAACGCGCGGTCATGCGACACCAGTATAAAGCCCTTTTTGCGCTTAAGATAGCTTGCGACAAGCTTCCGCGCCGCCCTGTCCAAATGATTGGTCGGCTCATCGATCAGCAGAAAATGCCCTTCGTTTAAAAAAAGGGCGGAAAGCAGCGCCTTGGTCTGTTCGCCGTTGGAGAGGGTGTAAAAGGGCTGTAAGAGTACCGCCGACTCCACCTGTAAGAAGCCCAGCTCCCGCTCCAGCTCCCATGCCGCCGCTTGCGGGCATATCGCTTCTAGCACGTCGCGCGTGCATGCGGTTGGATCCTCTACGGAATAGGGGAAATAATCAAAGCGCACGGGCGCCTCGATCCGCCCGCTGTACGCGTAATTCCCCAAAAGAAGCTGCAAAAACGTGGTCTTGCCCCGTCCGTTTCGCCCGATAAAGCCCAGCTTCCAATCCGTATCGATCTGAAAGCTCACATCCTCAAACACCGCGTCATAGCTGCCCGGATAGGAAAACGTCAGGTGATCGACCTTGATCATAGCCATGTTGAAAATCCTCCTTTGCAAAAACAAAAGCCGCAGGAAGCATATTTCCTGCGGCCCCGTGCAAAGCATACGCACCACGCCCCGCAAACGCGGGAACGCGACAAATCTGCAAAGGGACAAGATGATAAACCTTCCTGCATGGGCGCAAGCTTAACGCGCGGCCTGTATATAGCCGCGTGATCGCCGCGCCGTGACCGTTTAGCAGGAAAAGTTTCTCATCCTTTCACGTCCCCTCTTTTCGTATTCCCGTAGATTTTAGCATAGGGCGCGGGATAAGGCAAGACGCAGCGCTATAAAAAATACATTGACAAAAGTCGATTTGATTCGTATACTTACCATATTGAAAATAATCGATTTGACGTGAGGCTATGTGGGATTTCATCCAGAATCAAATACTCGGCATGAAATGGCTCAACCAAGTGATCGGCGCGGGCCTTGGGGCGTTGGGGCTTGATGGATCAAACCGATGGGTCGGGAGCATACAGTTTTTTATCTATGATGTGATCAAGATCGTGGTGCTGTTGTGCTTCTTTATTTTCCTGATCAGCTTCATCCAAAGCTACTTTCCGCCGGAACGGAGCAAAAGGATACTGGGGCGCTTTCGGGGTATTTGGGCCAATTGCGTGGCGGCGCTGCTGGGCACGGTAACGCCGTTTTGCTCCTGCTCGTCCATCCCGCTGTTTATGGGGTTTACCAGCGCGGGGCTTCCTTTGGGCGTGACGTTCTCCTTCCTCATTTCCTCGCCCATGGTGGATTTGGGCTCGCTGCTGCTGCTCACGAGTATATTTGGCTGGAGGATCGCGCTCGCCTATGTTCTTTTCGGCCTTGTCATTGCGGTGCTAGGCGGGACGCTAATAGAGAAGCTGCATATGGAGCCCTATGTCGAGAGCTTTATTCTCTCTGCAACCAGCGTGGATATCGAATCCCCCGATCTTACGAAAAAGGAAAGGCTGCTCTACGCCAAGGAGCAGACGCTTGCCACCTTCAAAAAGGTATTTCCCTATATCCTTGTGGGCGTGGGCATTGGCGCGCTCATCCATAACTGGATACCCGAAAGATGGGTGTCCGCCGTGCTTGGCACGCACAACCCCGTGGGCGTGGTGCTGGCGACGTTGATCGGCGTGCCCATGTACGCGGATATTTTCGGCACCGTCCCCATTGCGGAGGCGCTGTTTGCCAAGGGCGCGCAGCTTGGCAGCATCCTCTCCTTTATGATGGCCGTCACTACACTGTCACTCCCCTCTATCATCATGCTGCGCAAGGCGGTCAAGCCCAGGCTTTTAGCGCTGTTTATCGGCATCTGCACTGTGGGTATCATCATCGTAGGGTACTTATTTAACGCCCTGCAGCCGTTTATCGTATAGGGGAAAATATCAATGAATCGTCATGCCGTGTGCGTGACGATTCTGTCTTTTTTGGGCTTACTGTTCTTAACAAGCAAGCGTATATAGGCAGTATATTTGTCATTTTGTCATAAAAAGGGAACGTATCCCCTGCCGCGTACCGCTTTTACTTGCGCTTTTATCCATATACCATTTATAATAGAGAAGTCATAAATTGGCGAATCCTGCCAATAAACCAGAAAATGACATAACGGAGGCGTTTTATGCGCGTTGGAACCGAAAAGAAGCTCGCCCGCAAACTCGCAGCGCTGTTGGCGCTGTGTATGCTCTGCGCAACGCTTGCGGCCTGCGGGCCTGACCCCACTGCCGCCGTGGAGGCGCGTGAGGCGGAGGAGGCCATGCAGCAGGCGCAGGAGCAGGCGCGCATGACCTTGCGCGTGGGCGTAAAGAGCACGGTGAAAAGCTTTGGCTTTCAGGATGTGATGACGGGCGAATTTTCGGGGCTGGAGGTGGATATAGCTTACCTCTTGGCCCAAAGCATGGGGTATGATTCGGTGGAGCTGATGAGCGTTCACGCCGACGAGCGCGCGCGCCTGTTGGAAACGGGGCGGCTGGATTGCGTGATCGCCACCTTTACTGTCACACAGATGCGCGAGGAGACGGTGGATTTCTCCACGCCCTATTATACGGATTATACCGCGGTGATGGTGCGCGCGGACAGCGGAATAGACGGGATCGCAGCGCTTACGGGAAAAAAGATCGCGGTGCAGCGCGGGGCGACGGCGGCTGCCGCCATCGTGGAGGAGCTGATACGGCAAGGCGCGATCCCGGCCGAGGCGTATGACGCCGACAACTTTGACCCCGCATCGTGGACGGAGGCGGTGACCTTTGTGGTGTGCGCCGACGCTGCTGCGGCGGACATGGCGCTGCGCGAGGGGGATGCGGACGCATTCTCCACGGATCAATCCATATTGAACAGTTATCTGCGCGCGGAGGACAGGCTGCTGCCGGATCATCTCATGCCGCAGCCGTATGGCGTGGCGACGGCCGAGGGATCGCCGCTTACAGCGCAGATCGACGCGCTGATGAAGGGCTGGCAGGCCGACGGGACATTGGAAGCGCTGTGCGCAAAGTACGGTATATGAGCGGTGGGGAGGATAAAAGGATGACGAGCGACACGAAACAAATCAGAAGCCGGCTCTATCGCACCCTGCTCATAGGCATTGTGGCCGCCCTTGGATTGCTTGCGGCGTCCTATGTCATGATCGCTTCCCTGTGCGCCCAAAAGAGCAAGGCGGATTCCTTGTATGAAATACAGACGGCGGTAGAGCATATTGCAAAAAACAAAGCGTCCGCGACGGAGCTGAATGATCGCTTCAACGCGTCCATGCAGGCGCAGACCAATACGCTGGCGATCCTGTTTTCCTTGGGCGATCAGCTTATGAGCGAGGAGGGCGTGCTCCAATGCGCCCAAACCAGCGGCGTGGACGATCTGCTGGTGCTTTCCGAAAGCGGGGAGGTGCTCTGCAGCGCCCATGCGATCCTAAACGCGGCGGGCGAGGCGCTTCGCTATGAGGGCGGCGGCACGCTGCCCGGCGGTTTTTCCAATGATGAATGGAACGATCTGCTCTCCGGCACCGAAACCTTTTTGGTCAACCTGAAAACCAACGTTACCACGCCGCAGTACCATCCGCTGGAGGCTGAAAGCGAGGGCGTTGAAAAGCGTTATTTCAGCAAATCCTATCAAAATGGAAACGTTGTGGTCGTGGCTGAAAATACGGTGCAGCTTAAGCAGGGCGTCGCTTCGCAATCCTCCATCGGCAATGTGCTCGATAAGGTGACGCTGGGGGCAAACGGCTTCGCGTTTGCCGTTTCCGAAGCGGAGCAGACCATCCTGTATCATCCCGACGGGCAGTATATCGGCGCGACGCTTTCCGACGCGGGCATACCTGCCGATTGCCTTAAAAACGGCTTTTCAGGCGAGGTGACCATCGGCGAAAAGCGCTATTTTTGCAACACGGTGCGGGCATGGGACGGCGCGATGGTCATTTCCGCCATCCCCTATGGCGACATCAGCGCAGAGCGAAGCGTGATGACGCTGTCGCTGCTGCTGGTGACCTCGCTCCTGCTTATCGCTTACGCGTATTTTCTCAAGAAATATAGCTATCAAAGGGGCGAGGCGCCGGATAAAGCGGCTTTGGGCAAAGACCTTTATATCAATAAGAACATCCTGCAGAAGCTGCTGCCTGTGGCCGTTGTTACGGTTCTGGCGGCGGGGCTGGGCATTACCTATACGCAAGCCCTGCACGCCATTTCCGAGCAGGCGGTAACGGCACAGGCGGGCATCAGCGATATTCGGACGTATTTGGAGGCCAATCAGGAGCGGGCGGAAACGCTGACGGCGGAATATAAGGACGCATATTTGAAAAAGGCGAAATTGCTGTCGTTGCTGCTGGAAACCAATCCCGTCCTGCTTTCCTGCGATGAATCGGCGGAAGCGAAGGATCGGCTGCACACGCATGCGGATGGCGCGCAGACCGTGGCGTACAGCGGCCTGCTGCAAAACATATGCGATACCATGCATGTGGACGCGATCTACGTCTATGACGACAAAGGCCAGTCCATTTGCACCAATACCGCCTTTTGGTATTATCCCATCGAAATGAAGGACGAAACGGCGCAAAGCCATGCCTTTTCCGATATCCTCAAGGGCTATGCGGATACCGTCGCGCAGGACGCGATGGTGGACGACACGGGCAAGCTGAATCAATATGTAGGCAGCGCCTATACCTATTATGACGCCGCGGGCGCACGGCACAACGGGCTTGTGCAGATCGCCGTACAGCCCTCACAGCTGGACGAGACGCTCAAAACGACCGAGCTTGCCTACCAGCTGCGCAGCATGCGCGTGGGTCGTAACGGCTTCTTTGGCGCGGTGAACGCAAATGATCTGACCGTTTCCTATTCCCCCGTGCTGGATTCCGTTGGCAAGCGCGGCGTGGATATAGGCTTCAAGGAAGAAAGCTTCCGGGATGGCTGGAGCGGCTTTGGCCGCATCAACGGGTATGAATATTACATGACCTGTACGCGGATCGGCGATCATTTCGTCTATACGCTGATGTCGTTGAGCAACCTGTATGCCCAAGGGTATGCGATCGCGCTGTATACGACGCTCTTTAACCTGCTTTTTGCGCTGATCCTGCTGCTTGCTGCCGTCATTGGCCGCAACCGCGACGATGCGCTCTACACGCTCTCCGAGGAAAAACGGATGGGGGGCAGATCGCTCTTTGATCTGGTCATGCCGGGCGGCGGCGTTAAGCGCGTCACCTCGGCGGCCAGCCGTTGGGAGGGTGCGACGGTTCCATGGGGGGAAAAGAATCCCGATCAGAAGCTGCTTGCGCTTATCAAGCTTCTGCTGGGCGTCATCGCGGTCGTGCTGTGCGCTGTTTTCCTGGGCGCGGGTCGCTTCTTTGGGAACAACAGCATCCTAGGCTATATCGTAGAGGGCAACTGGGATAAGGGCGTCAACATCTTTTCCTTGACCTGCTGCGCCATGATCCTGCTTGTTGTGGTGGTGGCGGGGAACCTTGCGTCCTTTGCCATACGAACCGTGTCCGTTAATCTCGGCACGCGAACGGAAACGATTGGGCGGCTGCTCAGCAGCGTCATCCGCTTTGTTGCGATCGTATACGGGATATTCCGCTGCCTGACGCTCCTTGGGGTGGACGCGGCGGCTCTGCTTGCTTCGGCCGGCATACTAACGCTCGTGATCGGCCTTGGCGCGCAGAAGCTGATCGCGGATTTCCTTGCCGGCATCTTCATCGTCTGCGAGGGCTCCTTCCGTGTGGGCGATATCGTGACCATCGGGGGATTTCGCGGGTCGGTGCTGGAGATCGGCATGCGCACCACCAAGATCATGGACGCGTCGGGCGATATCAAGGTGTTCAATAATTCCGATATTTCCGGTATCCTCAACATGACCAAGGAAATGTCCTTCGCCTTTTGCGATGTGGGCATCGAATACAATGAATCCATCGAGCGGGTGGAAATGGTGCTCCAAGAGGCGTTCCCCGCCATACGCAAGCGTCTGCCCGCCATCAAGGACGGCCCCTTCTACAAGGGTATTTCGGAGCTTGGGGACAGCTGCGTGGTCATTAAGATCGTGGCGAAGTGCGCCGAACAGGATCGCGTACAGCTCAATCGGGATTTGAACCGCGAGATCAAGCTTGTATTCGATAAAAACAACATCAACATTCCCTATCCGCAGGTCGTGCTGAGCTATCGGCAGGGCGAGGACGCGGAACAGCTGAGCGCCAAGGAGAAGCAGCGCGCCGCAAGGTTTGTTGACGAGCAGAAGGAAAAGTCCAAGGATATCGAGGAGGAGGAAAGCTAAGCGCATGAAAAGGACGATTGCTTTACTCCTTGCAGCGCTGCTGCTGGGCGCGGCGGGCTGTGCGGCGCCCGTGGCGGCGCCCGTACCCACGCCCGCGCCTACGCCGGAGCCTGTGGGCATGAAGAAGATCTTTGGCAAGGATATCACCATTGCCTGCGACGCCGACGAGCAAAGCTGGTTTGCCCAAGGCGTAACGGCGCAGGCGGAGGAGCTGGGCATCCCCGTCGTTTGGGTCAAGGCGGGCGAAACCGCTGGCGACGGCATGATCATCAGCGCCCCGCAGGCATCCTTTTCCACGCGGATACCTGCGATCTATCATACGGCAAACGTTGAGGATGCACTGCCGATACCCGATGGCTGCTGTGGCGTCGTTTATGATGCGGCGGCGGAGGTGGAGGCGGCGCTTGCGGCCATGTATACCTACCCCTCCCACGAGGCTCCCGTCCGCGTGCTGGGCATGTTTGGGGAGCAGGACGGCGAGGCGCACGCGGCGTACCTTGCGATGGCGGAAGCCGGCAAGCTGCAGGATAAGGGCGTGTTCGTCCCCAGCGACGGCGTCATTCCGGAGCAGGCGGGGCGCTGGCTGCGGGATACCCTTTCCGGCATTACGCCGGGCAGGCTGGATACGGTGTTTTCGGATGCGCCGGCGCTTGCCTTGGAGGGCTTTGCGGTGCTCAAGGAGGCAAAGCGCAGCGACGCGGTGGAGATCTGTGCGCGCGGCCTTTTGCCGGCGCATGTGCAGGCCATGATCGAGGATCATTTTCTCATGGGCACGGCGGTGGGCGAAAACGGGTACGGCGCCGGCAAGCTGGCCGTGCGGATGCTCGCGCACCTGCTCGCGGGAGAGGCGGTAGAGGAAAGCTATACGCTTTTGCCGCTGTGCGTGCGTTCGGAGGATGTGATCGAATTGTACCGCGCGGGAACGACGGAAGTAAACGATATCATGATGACGCTGGATACGCAAACGGAACAAGCGTACCAGGCGGATTTTTTAGATGAATTGCGGGAGAACCATACGGCATGAGAAAAGGGATAACAAGGCGGCTGATCGCTTTGGCGTTACTGATAGGAACCTTGTGTACCGGTGCTGTTTCCATGGCGCGGGACGAGATGAAGAACACGGATATCACCAAATACTATTTGTATTTGAACGTGCGGGATCAGGTGCTGACGGCCTATGAGAAGGACGATAACGGCGAATATACGCGCATCGTGCGCCGCATGCTTTGCAGCACCGGCGCCGAGCTTACGCCCACGCCCACGGGCACCTATAAGATCAGCGGCAAGGAACGCTTTGGCAAATTCGCCCATTTCAATGGCGAATATGCCCGCTATTGGACGCAGGTGGTGCGCGGCATCTACATTCACTCCATCGGCTTTGGCGGCAGGGATGTGGAAAGGCTGCTGCGTACGCCCTTTAGCAACATCGGCAAGCGCGTTTCCCACGGCTGCATCAGGCTGTATGTGGAGGACGCGAAGTGGGTCTACTATAACGTTTGCCCCGGCAGCAGCATCACGATAGGGTCGGATACGCCGCTTCTGTCCAAGGAGGAGAAAAAAAGCCTGAAAACGCCGCTTGATTACGCTGCCTATAAGGCGTATCAGGCGACGATCACGGACGACGAGCAGGAGCTTGCGGATCGCCACGCGTGGGTGGTGTACGACGGCGCGCAGCTTCGCACGGGCAACGGCAGCAACGACGAATTCATACGCAAGCTCAAGGAAGGGGAGGAAATGCGCGTTTTGCAGGAGGGCGATCCCTGGGTCAAGGTGGATATCGACGGCAGGGAGGGCTACGTCAAGCGCATTTACATTACCTATGAGAAGGGCGTGATCGAGACCTATGAAAACGGGCGCGCCACCAAGACGACGACGGAGATCTATGCGGAGCCCAGCGTAAAGGCCGAGGTGCTCTGCCGCATGCCGCGCGACACCAGCCTGAACATATTGGAAACCGACCCGGAGGAGGGCTGGTATAAAATACGCTATTGGGATATCGAGGGCTTTATACGCATCCGCAAGACCCGGGTGGATACCTCCATGTTCCCCTATGACGAGGACGCGCAGCTATCGGCCTATGCGGCGCGAATGGGCGTGGATTCCTCCGGCACGCTGCTTGTAGGCTCTGCCGCGGCGGCGGATGAGGCGCTGCTGCGCAGCGAGGTGAAGCAGGACGATCTGCTGGACGCGGGCTTCGCGGGATAAGCGTATTGCGAAAACAAAAAAACTGCGGCTGTGCCTTTTAGGGCATTGCCGCAGTATTTTTCTGCGTGATCGCGGGGCTTATTTGTTGAGGGCATCCTTAAGCGCCTTGCCTACGCGGAAAGCAGCGCTCTTGCTGGCCGCAATGGTGATCTCAGCGCCGGTCATGGGATTGTGACCCTTGTGGGAAGGACGCTCGCGGACTTCAAACGCACCAAAGCCGACCAGCTGAACCTTTTCACCCTTCACCAGCGTGGCGGTGATGGTATCCAGTGCTGCGGTAACGGCCTTCTCGGCGTCCTTCTTAGAGAGCGCGCTCTTCTCGGCGACGGCTGCGATCAATTCGGTCTTATTCATGGGTTGATCCTCCTGTTGTGTTAAAAATAACGGTTTTTTTCGACCGGCTTCTATTCTATCAGCATGACAAACGGAACACAAGCCCTTTTTTCGTTAAAAAGTCAAAGATTACGGCGCAAATCAGCATTCATGCTTGAGCTTGTCCCAATAGGCGTCCAAAGTTTCCAGCGGCAGCGCCTCCATGCGCTTCCCATCCCCCAAAACGGCGGCCTCCACGGCCTTGAAGCGGCGGATGAACTTGTCCGAAGCCGCGCGCAGCAAAAGCTCGCTGTCTTTATGAAGCAGGCGCGCCACATTGACGCAGGCAAAAAGCAGGTCGCCAAGCTCCTCCTCGATGTGCGCGTCGCTGCCCTTCTGCATGGCCGCCTTGACCTCGTCGGCTTCCTCATACACCTTTTGCAAAGCGGGTGCGGCGTCCTTCCAGTCAAAACCCACGTCCGCAGCCTTTTTTTGCACCTTCGTGCTGTACATCAGCGCCGGGAGGGCGCGGGGCAGCGCGTCCATCACCTCGGATTGGGTGCGCATGTGCTTTTCCTTCTTCTTTAGCTTTTCCCAGTTGACGAGCACCTCATCCGCATCCTTGACGGTCGTGCTGCCGAAAACATGCGGATGGCGGTAGATCAGCTTCCCCACGACGCCGCTGGTCACATCCAGCATGGTGAAGCCGCTTTTCTCCTCCTCTATCGCGGTGTGGATGGCGATCTGCAGCAGCAGGTCGCCCAATTCCTCGCACATGCCCGTCATATCACGATCGTCGATGGTTTGGAGCACCTCGTAGGTTTCCTCCAGCAGGGCTTTGCGCAGGGATTCATGCGTCTGCTCCGCGTCCCACGGGCAGCCGCCGGGGGCGCGCAAGCGGTGCATGACGCACATGAGATCCTCCAAAGAATAACGGGAGAGGGAGGTGAGCGCTGCCGGCGGGACGATCAGCACGGTGGAAGCGAAATAGAGTGCTGCGGGCTGCCTGTCCAGCATATAAAGGGGCAGAGCATGCGCGGTATAGCCGCCTTTTTCGTCCATGACGCAAAGGGATACGACGTATTCGTCGGGATAGCGGTCGCAAAGCAAAAGCTTGACCTCGCCCGCACGCAGCGGCGAGTCCAATTCCTCCACGCAGAGCATGCTGTGCGTGTCGATACAGGCTGCACAAAGGGACAGGGCGGTGCAGACGCGAGCCGTGTCGGGGTTTTCCCCCAAGGACGCAAGCGCGGCCTGTCCGTAGCCTACGCCCGCGTACAGGCGGAGTGTTGTTCCTGCGGCGTTTGCGGCAGCGCGGATGGCCGCAAGCTGCGCATCCCCCGCTCCGCGTCCGGGAACGGCATATACGGCGTCCTCTCCGCAGATGAGGCGCGCGGCGATGGCGGCATTGAGCGCGTCAAAATCCGCGGACGTTTCATATAGATCGTCCATGGCGGTATAACCCAGACCCATTTCCGCGATCCACGCGGCGCTCGGATGCGCGGCGGTCTGCAAAAACAAACGGGGCGCTTGCAGGATGGCGGCTTTGGCGGGTTCGCCTAGATAGCCGGGAATGCAAAGGGGTATGATGGTGAGAGTCGGCATGAGATATCAGCCTCCGGTATTATTTTCGATACATGATCCGGCGCAGCTTTTTGCCGCCGGGGATTTGGAGAAGCTCCGTCTCCGTGAATACGCGAAGCAGTATGCACAGCAGCGCATACACCGCTACGCCTGCGCAGATGGGCAGGATGGTTCCAAGCCTGCCGTGATCTTTCAGCAGTGCCCCGCAAAAATACACGGCCACGCCCATGGCGCCCGTACATACGGCGGGCTTGAGCACAACGTCCACGAAGCGCACATGCAGCTTTGTGACGCGAAGCGCGTACACCACATCGGCCAAGCCCGCGTAAGCGTAGAGCACGACGGTGGATACGGCGGCGCCCTGAATGTTGATGTGCGGCATGCGCATGAGTACGCTCATCGTGATGACCTTGAGGACAAAGCCCACAAACAGGTTGAACACGGGTATGCTGGGCTTGCCGATGCCCTGAATCGCGCCCGTCATGCTCTGTACGAGGGAGAGAAACAGCACGCCCACGGACGCGGTTTTGAGAAGCTCGGACGCGATATCGAGATTGACCGGGGAGAGGGAGGGATAGAGGAGCGAGAGCACCTGTTCGCTCAGCAAAAACAGCCCTACGGCGCAGGGAAGGCCGATGATGAGGGCGAGCTTCAAACCAAGCTGTACGTTGGTGCGCACGCTTTTATAATCCCGCTGCGCCATGGCATAGGAAATGGCGGGCACAAGGCTCATGGCAAGCGCCATGGTCAGAACGCTTGGCATGTTGACCAATGTGGTGACGTTGGTGCGAAGAAGCGAAAAGGCGGTCTGTGCTGCCTCCTCCGCAAAGCCGAGCCCGCGCAGTATCCGCCCGATGAGCGCGGAATCCACGATGCCCGAAAGGGGGCTGATGGACGCGCCGATGGTGATGGGCAGCGCGATCGCCACAAGCTGATTGGCCATCGTGCCCCGATCGATATCCCGGCAGGCCGTTTGCCTTTCGATCTGCCCTTCAAAGATATCCCGCTTGGAGAAGTAGTAGATCATGATGACGATAAGCCCGGCAAGCTCCGATATTGTCACGCCGATGAGCGCGCCCATGGCAGCGTATTCCGGCCCCTTGGGAAGCAGCCTGATCGCCAGAAACAGGCCGATGATCAGCTTAAATACCTGCTCCGCGACCTGAGATACGGCGGTGCCCGTCATCATCTGCATGCCTTGGAGATACCCCCTGTAGGCGCACATGATGGAGACGAAGAACAGGGCGGGCGCAAGCGCCTTGAAGCTTAAGTCCGCCTCCGCGAAGGTGGAAAGGTTGGCAAGCGCGGAGCTGCCCGCGAACATGAGCGCTCCCGTAAACAGGCCGATGCCCGCAAGAATGAGGAGCGCTACGCGAAAGACGCGCTTGGCGCCCATATAATCGCCCAAGGATACATATTCGGATACCATCTTGGAAATGGCGGTGGGAAAGCCTGCCGTGGAAACCACAAGCAAGCCCGCGTAATAAGGATAAGCGACCTCGTAATAGCACATGCCGA
This sequence comes from Clostridia bacterium, assembly GCA_030533005.1. GTDB lineage: Bacteria > Bacillota > Clostridia > Christensenellales > CAG-138 > JAQVRG01. The sequence continues at coordinate 16,569 of JAUNJX010000027.1, forward strand.
CCGAGCCCACCGCGTTTGCAAGCGGGATGCGGAAAAACGCGCCGATGATCTTGACGATCAATCCGGCAACGGCGAGAATGGCGGCGCCTGTTACGAAGGATCGGGTGGTTTTGCTCATGCACACTCCTGTTTGGCAATCACATGCCATATTTACACCGATACATTATAGCATATTTTTATAAATCTGCTATAATTACTTTATGCGAAACAAGAACAAAGGCGGAAAGCTGAAACGCTTTCTTAGTTATTATCGGCCGCACATGCCGCTTTTTATCACGGATATGCTTTGTGCCCTGCTGATGGCGGGCATAGGCGTTGCCTACCCGATGGCGACCAAACTCGCCATTGAGCGGTATCTGCCGGGCAAGCTCTACGGCGCGTTCGCGGCGGTCATGGGCGCCTGCTTTGCGGCGTATGTGCTGTATGCGCTGCTGCAGTTCATCGTGACGAGCATCGGCCATCGTTTGGGCGTATTGATGGAAGCGGATATGCGGCGGGACGTTTTTTCTCATTTGCAGACGCTGGATTTCACGTTTTTTAACAACGCCCGCACGGGGGTGCTGCTCTCCCGCTGCACAAGCGACCTCTTTGAGATCACCGAGCTTGCCCACCACGGCCCGGAGGATGTTTTTATATCCATCATGACCTTTTTGGGCGCGTTTTGCGTGATGCTCACCATCGAGTGGCGGCTTGCGCTGGTGCTGCTGGTGAGCGTGCCGGCGCTGCTGGGCATCGTGGTGCTGCTGCGCAAGCGCATGTCGCAGGCGTCCCGGCGGGTCAAGGAGGGCATGGCGGGGGTCAATGCGGATATCGAATCGTCGCTGTCCGGCATGCGCGTCGCGCAGGCGTTTGCTAACGAGCAGTATGAGATCGACAAATTCGTCCATGGCAATCAGAAGTATGTCAATGCCCGCACGGATTATTTCAAGATCATGGGCGCGTTCTTTGCCTCCATGGAGTTTTTCACCAACATCTTGAGCGTGCTGGTCATCGCCGCGGGCGGCTACATGATCATGCGGGGCAGCATGGACGTGGTGGCGCTCATGACGTTTACCCTGTATGTGGCGAGCTTTACGCGCCCCATACAAAAGCTTACGCAGTTTACGGAGATCTACACCATGGGCATGAGCGGCTTTTCCCGCTTCTGCGAGCTGATGGATATCCAGCCCGCCATCAAGGATGCGCCGGAGGCTGCGGACATAGGCGCGGTGCGGGGCGACATCACCTTTGAAAACGTCAGCTTTTCCTATAAGGATCGGGATGATAACCCCTGCGTGCTGCGGGATGTGGATATCGCTATCCCCGCAGGCAGGACGGTGGCCGTGGTAGGCCCGTCGGGCAGCGGCAAGACCACGCTTTGCCATCTCGTGCCGCGCTTTTTTGAGCCGGACAAGGGGCGGGTGCTCATCGACGGCAGGGATATCGCGGGCGTTACGCTCCATTCCCTCCGTGCCAACATCGGTATCGTCCAGCAGGATGTGTTCCTGTTTGCGGATACCATATTTGAAAATATCCGCTACGGGCGGCTGGACGCCACGCGCGAGGAGGTCATCGAGGCGGCGAAGGCCGCCAAGGTGCATGAGGATATCATGGCGATGCCGGACGGCTACGACACGCATGTGGGCGAGCGCGGCGTGACGTTATCCGGCGGGCAGAAGCAGCGAATTTCCATCGCACGGATATTTTTGAAAAATCCGCCTATATTGATATTGGATGAAGCTACGTCCGCGCTGGATTCCGCAACGGAAGCGGATATCACCCAAGAGCTTACGCACCTGAGCCGGGGACGTACGACGCTGACCATCGCGCACCGGCTGTCCACCGTGCGAAACGCCGACGAGATCATCGTCATCGCGCAGGGGCGCATCGCGGAGCGGGGCGCGCATGAGGCGCTCTTAGCGCAGGGCGGCGCGTATAGCCGCCTATACAACGCGCAATACATGCAATGAGCCAAAGGAGGCCAATTATGTCCAACAACATCCATGCGACCAACGAGATCAACATCGACGGTACGCCCATTACCTTAGCGCAGGGAGAGAGCCTGCTTGACGCTGTAAGAAAGCTGGGTCTTGACAGCGACAGCCTGGCAAAGCGCCCCATCGCCGCCAAGGTGGCGGGGAACGTATTGAGCCTTAACATGCAGCCGCATGACCCCATGGATGTGCAGCTTCTATACTATGCGGATCCCGACGGGCAGCGCACCTACGAGCGTACGCTGCTGCTGCTTTTGAGCATTGCGGTGCACCGCCTTTTCCCCGAGGAAACGGCGCGCCTGCAGGTGCGTTACGCGATCGGCGGGGGCTTGTACGTCACGCTCAACAAGTCGCCAGCGCTAAGTGAAACGGATGTGCTGTCGCTGGAGGGCGAGATGCGAAGGCTCGTGCGCGCGGCGGCGCCGCTCAAGCGCCGCAGGCTTACGCTGGACGAGGCGCGGGATATATTTGAAAGAAACGGGCAGCCGGATAAGCTCAAGCTGCTGGAGTGGCGCAAGTTCGATTATTTCGATGTGTACGGTGTGGACGACATCGTGGATTATTTCTACGGCGAGATGCTGCCGGATACCGGCTATGCCGACGTCTTTCGCCTGACCTATGTGGGGGAGGACGCGTTTGTGCTGCTGCTGCCCCGGCCGGATGCGCCGGACGCGGTGGCGGAATACAGGGAAAGCCCCAAGCTGGGCGCGGTTTTCGCGCAATCCGAGCGCTGGGGGGAGCTGATGGCATGCAGCACCGTGTACGAGCTCAATTCGCAGATCGAATCGGGCGAGGTGCGGGAGCTGATTCGCCTCAACGAAGCGCTGCACGAGCGCAGCTATGCCGCCATCGCAGACGGCGTCATCGCGCGCGGCGCGCGCGCCGTGCTGGTGGCGGGACCGTCTTCATCCGGCAAGACCACCAGCGCCAACCGCATCGCCACACAGCTGCATGTGATGGGGCATAAGCCATTGCTGCTGTCCTTGGACAATTACTATCGTGATCGGGATAAACTCACGCCGGACGAGAACGGCGAGATCGACCTTGAGGATATCGAGGCGCTGGACATTCCGCGCTTCAACGAGGATCTTGAGAGGCTGCTGCGCGGCGAGCGGGTCGAAACGCCCCGTTTTGATTTCACGACCCAAAAACGCGCGCCAAAGGGCAACGCCATACAGCTTGCCCCCGGGCAGGCCATCATCATCGAGGGCATTCACGGCCTTAACCCGCGCATGCTCTCCGACGCCATCGACCCCGCCGAGGTGTTTCGCGTCTACGTTTCGGCGCTGACCACGCTCAACCTTGACGACCACAACCGCATCAGCACCACGGAAATACGGCTGCTGCGCCGCATGGTGCGGGATTACCGCACCCGCAATTCCCCCATGGAGCAGACGCTTTCCATGTGGGCAAGCGTGCGAAGGGGCGAGGAAAAGTGGATATTCCCCTTTCAGGAGAACGCCGACGTGTTTTTCAACACCACGCTCGTCTATGAGATCGCGGCGCTCAAGCCCTATGTGTACCCGCTTTTGAAGCAGGTGCGGCCTGACAGCCCTTACTATGCCACGGCAAACGGCATGGTGAAATTCCTCAATTACTTTCTGGAGCTGGATACCGAGGTGGATGAAATACCGCCGACCTCCATCCTGCGGGAGTTTATCGGCGGCTGCACGTTTTACGAGGATAAGCCGCTGCCGAGGAGTTAGGCCGGGTTGCTCCATCCTTTTTGTTGTGATATACTCTTTTTTGACAATTCTTGCACATATGGGAGGGCGAATCACATGACGAAGGTTTGGGCACACAGAGGCGCCAGCGCCTATGCGCCGGAAAATACGATACCGGCTTTTAAGCTGGCGGTGGAAATGGGTGCGGACGGCGTGGAACTGGACGTGCATGAATCCAAGGACGGAAAATTGATGGTCATACACGATGAAACCGTGGATCGCACCAGCAACGGCACGGGCCGCGTGGTGGATATGACCTGTCAGGAGCTTAAGACGCTGGATTTCTCCAATGGCATGGAGGCTTACGCGGGCGTGCGCATCCCCACGCTTAAAGAGGTGTATGGCCTACTGCGAAACACCGGGCTTAGCGTGAATGTGGAGATCAAATGTGATGTGATCGTATATTGGGGCATTTGGGAAAAGCTGCTGCAAACGGAGCAGGAGATGGGCATGCAGGGACGCGTGCATTATTCCTCCTTCAACCATTATGTGCTGCGTGAGCTGCAAAAGCTGGAGCCGGAGGCGGCAACGGGACTGCTTTTTAATCAGGCGTTGCTCGATCCGTGGGTGTACGCCGGATACTGCAAGGCGCAGGCCATACATCCCCATTACCGCATCGTGACGGAGTGCCCGGGCTTGCTGGAGGGCTGCCGCAAGGCGAATATCGATATCAACGCGTGGACGGTCAACGACGTCGAGAGCATGAAGCTGCTGCGCGACGAGGATGTGAACGCCATCATCACCAACATGCCGGATGTGGCTCGCAGGGTCATAGGATAAGCCTTTATAAACAGCAAACGGCCTTCGCCTGAAAATAGGGCGGAGGCCGCTTTTCTGTCCTTTGGCTTAGAGGTCTTTGGCGGCTTTTTTCGACAGCGCGCCGCCGTAGCATTCGCCAAACGCCGCGCCGCCGAGGATCAGCGCCGCGCCGAGAAGCTGCACGGGCAGCATGGCCTCCTTCAAAAACAGGAAGGCGAAAAACACCGCAGAAACAGGCTCAAGATACCCGCATATCGCCACCGTCTGCACGGGTAGACGCCCTATGGAGGAAAAATAGAAATAGCAGCCTACGCCGGTGTTGAGCATGCCAAGAAGCAGGACGGGCAGCCAGTCGCCTTTTTCGATCTGTATGGAAAGCCCCTGCCGGATCCACACAAAGGCCGCCACCGTCAAAAAGCTTGCGATCAATTGCAGCGTCGCGTTTTCAAGGCCTGTGATATCCCGCGCTTTTTTGTTGAGGATCACCAGTGCTGCATAGGTGAGCGCGGACATTGCGCCGCAAAAAAGCCCCCAGCCGTTGCCGCCCTCCACCATGACCTTCCCGTTTACGAGCACCACGCCTATGAGCACGGCGGCAAAGCCTGCGAGCTTGGGCCATGTCAGCTTTTCACGAAACAGCAGGGGAGATAGCACCATGACGATGACGGGGCCGCAATAGCAGGCGAGCGTCGCCATACCTACGCCGATATGCCGGTAGGCTTCATACAGGAACATCCAGTTCCCGCCCATGGCCATGCCCGAAAGCAGGATGGCGATAAACTGCCGCTTTTTTTGCCAAAATGTGAATTTCCCGCCCGTGAGCAGAAAGAGGGCGGACAGAAACAGGCTGCCAATCAGCGTGCGCAGCAGCACGATCTCATAGCTTGTAAGCGAAATATAGCTTGCGATCACGCCGTTGGAGCCAAAGAGCAGCACCGCCGCAAGGTATTTGATATAGGCTGTTTTGGTTTTCGTTTCCTTCATACTTTCACACTCATATTCTCACGCTCAATCGTCCGTATCGAACATTTCAAGCTTGTTCCCCTTGGGGGCGGGCTTTACGTCGCCATGCTTGGCCATGGTGATGGGGATGAGCGCGATGGCCACCATGATCGCGCCGTAGGGAAGCAGCGTATGATAGCCGAACCATTGCAGCAGATACCCCGAAAGGATGGGCGTTATGGTCTGCGCGGCCATCGAGCAGGTGTAATAATAGCCGGTGTATTTGCCAATGTTGCCGACGCGGCTGATCTCCCAAACCATGGGGAAGGTGTTGACGGTCACGGCGGCCTGCGCAAAGCCCACGCCCGCAAAGCCCAGATATAAAAGCGGCGAGAAGTCACGCGAGACGAACGCGAGAAAAACAAAGGAGGCCACACCCGAGAGAAGCCCCGCCTGAATGGAGCGCTTGCGCCCAAAGCGCGCGGAGATCATGCCCACGGGCAGGTAGGAGATCACGGCGGCCACCGTACCCACCATCAGGCAGGTGGAGGCGTGGGAAAGGCCGCCGCTCCACATATGCGTGGCGTATTTGCTAAAGGCGGTTATGACGGCGTTATAGCCCATGAACCAGAACACAATGCAGGCGAGCACGCACACGAGGCTTCTTTTTACCGGCGCGGGGAGCTGCTCCTTGCCGTCCACCTCCGTGGTCTTGCCCTGATCCTCCGCCGCGCTCACGCCGTAGTTGATGTCCTTCATCGCCTGCACCAGCTTACGCTCGCGTATGGTGAGCACCAGCACGGCGATGGCGGCGAGCATCAATACGGCCACGGAAAGGAACAGGAGGAAATAATCGGCGTGACCGTTTGCGTCGCTTCGTACCGCCACCTTGATCATCACGAGCGTGTAAAGACCGCCCAGCGCGCCCATGAGGTTGATGACGGCATTGCCCTGGCTCCGAAGCGGCTTGGGCGTCACATCCGCCATAAGAGCTACGGCGGGGGAACGGTAGGTGCCCATCACGACGAGCAGCACGGCTAAGGCGGCGAGAAACGCCACGGCGCCGAAAAGGGTGTTGCCCGCGTCAAAGGCGTTTGCCATGAGGGGCAAGAGCATCATCAGGACGGCGGCGCATACGGTGCCCCGCACGATGAAGGGCATGCGCGCGCCCTTTTTGTCGCTGAGCGCCCCGAAAATGGGAAGCAAAAACAGCGCAAGCACATTGTCCAGCGCCATCACCACGCCCGCCGGGCCGTCCAGCATATGATAGGTATCGCGCAGGATCAGCGGGATGATGGTATCATAGACCTGCCAGAAGGCGCAGATGGAAAAGAACGCGAAGCCTACCAATATCGTCCGTTTATAATTCAGCTTCATCATGTAAACAAAACCACCTCAGCGATAATTTTTTGCATGCCTTTTGTTTCAAAGCACAAGGATATGCACTAGATATTATATAAGGAGAAGCGCGGCTTTGCAATGTTTTACAGATATATAATCTATAGCGCGAAAGCGTGGTTTCAACGGCGTTAAGGCGTGCTATAATCAAATAACAGGTGAAATATCTTTTCTTATTCGCGGCATCAAAACGAAAGTCATCATAACTGAATTAGGAGGAAAAACGAATTGAAACAGCTTATGTTGGGCAATGAGGCCGTCGCACGCGGCGCGTATGAGGCGGGCGTGGCGGTGGTCAGTTCTTATCCGGGAACGCCAAGCACGGAAATTACGGAATGCGTCAGCACCTATCCCGAGATCTACAGCGAGTGGGCGCCCAACGAAAAAGTGGCCGTTGAGGTCGCCATCGGCGCTGCGGTGGGCGGCGGGCGCGCCATGAGCTGCATGAAGCATGTCGGCTTCAACGTGGCGGCCGATCCCGCTTACACCGTAAGCTATCTGGGCACCAACGCCGGCCTCGTATTCGTCGTGGCGGACGATCCGGGCATGCATTCCTCCCAGAACGAGCAGGATACCCGCTTCCACGCGCGCGGTGCCCACATTCCCTGCCTCGATCCTTCTAATTCACAGGAGTGCAAGGATTTCATGAAGCTTGCTTTTGACCTTAGCGAAAAGTATGATACCCCCGTAATCGTGCGCCTGACCACCCGCGTGGCGCATGCCCGTACGCTGGTAGAGACGGCGGAGCGCGCAAATATCCCCCTCAAGGAGTATGTCAAGACCCCGCAGAAATACATCTGCACCCCGGCCAACATGATCAAGCGCCATCCCTATGTGGTGGAGCGTGAGGAAAAGATGGCGGAGGAGGCCAATACCCTGCCCATCAACCGCGTGGAGATGGCGGGCACAAAGCTTGGCGTCATCACCTCCGGCGCCGCCTACAACTATGTCAAGGAAGCCCTGCCCGAAGCGAGCGTTTTGAAGCTGGGCATGGCTTACCCGATGCCGAAAAAGCTTATTGAAGACTTTGCCAAAGAGGTCAAGGAGCTCGTGGTCATCGAGGATATGGAGCCCTTCTATGAGGATACCATCAAGTCCTGGGGCATCAAATGCTCCGGCAAGGATAAGACGGGCCTATTGGGCGAGCTTTTTGCTCACAAGATCGAGCAGAAGTTTGCAAACGGCAAGGCATACGGCCCCATGGATACCAAGGATATCCCCGTGCGCCCGCCGGTGCTCTGCCCCGGCTGCCCGCATCGCGGACTGTATTATGTGATGGGTAAGCTGGGTCTTACGGTATGCGGCGATATTGGCTGCTACACGCTGGGCGGCGCCGCCCCCCTGTATGCGACGGATACCTGTTTGTGCATGGGCGGCAGCATCGGTATGTCCCACGGCATGGGCAAGGCGCGCGGCTGGGAACAGGGCAAAAAGACCGTTGCGGTGCTGGGCGATTCCACCTTCTGCCACAGCGGCATGACGGGGCTATTGGATATGGCCTATAACGGCCAGTTCGGCACGCTCATCATCGCGGATAACTCCATCACGGGTATGACGGGTCATCAGAACAACCCCATGAACGGCAAGAACATCCATGGCGAACCCGCAAACGCCCTCAACGCCGAGAAGCTCTGCGAGGCGATGGGCATCAAGCATGTCGTCGTGGTCGATCCCTTCGACACGGCGGAGGTGGAGCGTGTGCTCCGCGAGGAGACCGCCCGCGAGGAGGTCAGCGTGATCATTTCCCGCCGTCCCTGCGAGCTGATCGCCAAGCGCGACCGCACCCCCGTACATTGCGATACCGAAAAGTGCAAGAAGTGCATGATGTGCACCAAGATCGGCTGCCCCGCCATCGTCAAGAAGGACGGCGGCGTGTGGGTCGATCCCACCCTCTGCGTGGGCTGCGGGCTCTGTCAGGAGCTTTGCAAGTTCGGCGCGCTGGTCAAATAAGAGAAGGGAGAACAAGCTATGTTTAACATCGTCATCGTAGGCGTAGGCGGTCAGGGAACCCTTCTGGCCAGCAAGATTCTCGGATATTTGGGTACGGTAAACGACTATGACGTGCGCGTAAGCGAGGTGCACGGCATGTCCCAGCGCGGCGGCAGCGTCGTGACCTATGTGCGTCTTTCCAACGACAAGCCCATCTACTCCACCATCGTGGAGCAGGAGCAGGCGGACGTGGTGCTGGCGTTTGAAAAGCTGGAGGCGGTGCGCGCGCTGCCTTATCTCAAGCCGGATGGCGCCATGATCGTCAACACGCAGGAAATACTGCCCATGCCTGTGGTCATAGGGCAGGCGGAGTATCCCGCCGACTGCATGGATCGCCTCCACGCAGCCTGCAAGCATGTCGTCGAGGTGGACGCGACGGGCATGGCGACGGCGTGCGGCACCTTTAAGGCAGCCAACGTCGTGCTATTGGGCGTGCTTGCCAAAAAGCTGCCCTTTAAGTATGAGGACTGGATGAACGCCATCGAGAACAACGTTAAGGAAAAGTTCATCGATATGAATAAAAAGGCGTTCGACATGGGATATAATCTCTAAACCATCGAAGGACAGGAAGGGGGCGCGTCGAGGTACGGGGCGTCCCCTTTTTCATCATTTTACGGGAGGATTGGGTATGCGCAAGATACTTTTGATCGCAACGGGCGGCACCATCGCCTGTGTGCCGGGGGATAACGGGCTGCTGCCGGGGATGACAGGCGAACAGCTTCTGCGTTTGGTGGATATCGACGCTTCGGATGTGACCTGCGCCGATCTATTCAACATGGATTCCTCCAACATACAGCCTGAGGAATGGAAGCAGATCGCCTCGGCGGTCAAAACGGCGATGGACGCGTATGACGCGATCGTGATCACCCACGGCACGGATACCATGGCGTATACGGCATCCATGCTGACCTTTTTATTGCAAAATATCCCCATCCCCGTCATACTCACAGGCTCCCAATACCCCATGGTGCACCCGGATTCGGATGGGCGCAGCAACCTCAAAAACGCCATCATCGCCGCGCGCGCCATGCATGGCGGCGTGTATATCCTCTTTGGCAGCGGCATCATACGCGGCTGCCGTGCCGTCAAGACCCGCACGACCTCGCTCAATGCCTTTGAATCCATCAACGCGCCCTATGTGGGCACCGTGGTGGACGGCCGCTATATTTTGCTGGACGAAAAGCCGCCCATGGGCGATTTCCGGTATTACGACGATGTGGTGACGGACGTGGCGCTCATCAAGCTGGTGCCCGGCACAAGCCCGGCGCTGCTAAGAAACCTTTTGGCTTCCGGCGTGAAGGGTCTGGTGGTGGAGGCGTTCGGGCTGGGCGGCGTGCACAATTTCCGCCGGGATCATGCGGAAAGCCTCAAATATTTGATCGAAAATCAGGTGCCTGTGATATTGACCTCCCAATGCCTGTACGAAGCAAGCTCGCTCAACGTTTATGAGGTGTCCTCGGCGCTTAAAAAAGCGGGCGCCATATCCGCGTTCGACATGACCACGGAGGCGGCTGTGACCAAGCTGATGTGGGTGCTTGCGCAGACCCGCGACATGGAAAAGATCCGCCTGCTGATGCAAACGGATCTGTGCGGCGAGATCAGCGTGTAAGGATCGATTATCGGTCCATCCGCTCGTTGTACGCCAAAAGGCTTTGATTCATACGGCCGAGATTTGCGATCACGGCCTTTTTTTCGTCCTCATCCATGTTTTCAAGCATGGTGGAGTAGATCATTTCCAAATCCAGCTCGCACCAGTGCGTGTATTCCTCGCCCTTCGGCGTCAGCGCGATGCGGATGCAGCGGGTATCCTTCTTGTCGCGTACGCGCTTGACAAAATTGCTCTGCTCGAGCCTGCGAAGCGATACGCCCACGGAGGCGCGGGAAAGACCCATCTGCGCGGCGATCTCGTTTTGCGTGGGCTTTTGCATGGAGCGGATGCACAGCAAAAGCTGCGGCTGCCCGGGATAAAGCCCGTATTTTCGCATGGTGCGCTGCATGGAAATGTCGTAGGTGTGCAGGAAAACCTGAAAAGCCTCCTGCATCTGCTTGGCGATCTGGGCGACGGAAGTTTCATTCAGCATAATTGGCAATCCTTTCTGCGTTTCATATGTCGAAATAGTAGCATACTATATGATAAATCGTGTTACCGCGTAGGTGAGTTTACCACAGCCGGCGCGGCTTGTAAAGCATATATTGTACGTCATATTGCGCGCAAGAATTGCAACAAGACGGGAAATGTGATACTATAAATCTGTATTTGCCGCAGTTGCAGCGGCGAGCGCGCCTTTTGGCGACAGAAAATTGGAGGGACGAAAACGACTATGATGGACAGTAAGGCCATTTTCCGGCGCATGGAAGCGGATCTGCGCAATTATTACCAGGTCGAGCTTCAGCAGGCCAGCACGGTGCAGCTGCATCGCGCCTTGGCGGAGGCTGTGATGTTTGCCATTGCGGATGACTGGAAGAACACCCGCATCGCGCATACGCAGGTGCGCAGGGCCTATTACCTTTCCGCGGAATACCTCATGGGGCGTATGGTGTTCAACAATCTCTACTGCCTTGGCGTGCTGGATGATGTGCGGCAGCTCCTTCGCAATCGCGGCGTCGATCTTAACCAGATGGAGGATATTGAGGACGCGGCGCTGGGCAACGGCGGCCTTGGCCGTCTCGCGGCCTGCTTTTTAGACAGCGCTGCGACCCACGAGCTTCCTATGGACGGCTATGGCCTGCGCTACAAATTTGGTCTGTTTAAACAGACCTTTGTGGACGGCTATCAGGTCGAGCGCGCGGACGACTGGGAAAAATATGGCGATCCCTGGAGCCGCAGGCGGGACGACCATATCGTCACCGTGGAATTTGCGGATCAGAAGGTGCAGGCCGTGCCCTACGACATGCCCATCATCGGCTATGAAAACCACCATGTTGGCACGCTTCGCCTTTGGCAGAGCGAGCCCATGGAGGAATTCGATTTCGCCCTTTTCAACGAGCAGGAGTACGCGCTTGCCGTGCGCGAGAAGAATTCCGTGGAGGATATCACCCGCGTGCTGTATCCCAATGACAGCACCTATGCGGGTAAGCGCCTGCGCCTGAAGCAGCAGTATTTCCTTTCCAGCGCCTCCATGCAGGATATCATCTATCGGTATAAGGTGACGCACGGTACGGATTTTTCCGGCTTTGCTTCGCATGCCGCCATCCAGCTCAACGATACGCATCCGACAGTCGCCATACCCGAGCTTATCCGGCTTTTGATGCAGGAGGGCATGGATTTTGACGCGGCCTTTGCCATCACACAGGCTACCTTTAATTATACCAATCACACCATCATGAGCGAGGCGCTGGAGAAGTGGGATATCGAGCTGTTCAACAGCGTCGTGCCCCAGCTTACCCAGATCATCTACAACATCAACGAAAAGCTCAATGCCGAGCTTATGGCGCGCGGCGTGGACGGCGATCAGCGGCTGCGCATGCAGATCACCTGCGACGGCGTGATCCATATGGCGCGTTTGGCGATCTATGCCTCCACCTATATCAACGGCGTGGCGAAGATCCACACGGAGCTTTTGAAAACCGTGGTCTTTAAGGATTGGTACGACGTATTCCCCGAAAGATTCCAGAACAAGACCAACGGCATCACACAGCGCCGTTGGCTGGGTCTTTGCAATCCCGAGCTCAGCGCGCTGATCACGGAAAAGATAGGGGACGGGTTTTTGACCAAGCTTGACGAGCTGGAGCAGCTCAAGCCCATGATCGACGAGGAGCTGGTTGCCCGCTTCAATGAGATTAAGCTTCTTAAAAAGCAGCAGTTGGCCGATATCATCAAGGAAAACGAGAACGTCACCATACCGCCGGAATTTATATTTGACGTGCAGGTCAAGCGCATGCACGAATATAAGCGGCAGCTTCTCAACGCCTTCTCCATCATGGACGTTTACTTTGGCCTCAAAAACGGCACGCTCACGGATTTCACGCCCACGGCCTATATCTTTGGCGCGAAGGCTGCGCCGGGCTATTTGCGGGCGAAAAACATCATCAAGTACATCAACGAGGTCGCCAACCTCATCAACGGCGATCCTGACATGCGCGACAAGCTGCGCGTGGTGTTCGTGCAGAACTACAACTGCTCCTGCGCGGAGCATATCATACCCGCTGCGGATATTTCTGAGCAGATATCGCCCGCGGGCACCGAAGCGAGCGGCACGGGCAACATGAAGCTCATGCTCAACGGCGCTGTGACGCTGGGCACCTACGACGGCGCCAACATCGAGATCGTGGAACAGGCGGGCGAGGATAACAACTACATCTTCGGCGCGCGCGTGGAGGAGCTGCAAAGGCTGGGCGACAGCTATGACCCCAGAGCCATCTATGAGCGGGAGCCCCGTGTGCGCAGGGTGGTGGATACCCTGATCGACGGCACGGTGAGCGACGGCGGCACGGGTGCGTTCCGGGAGCTTTATAACGCCTTGGTGGTGGGCGCGGACTGGCACCGTCCGGATCATTACCATCTGCTGTTGGACTTCCTCTCCTATGCGGATACCAAGCTGCGCGCCAACCGCGACTATCGGGATCGCATGCGCTTTGGCCGCAAATGCCTGATGAACACCGCGTCGGCGGGCAAGTTCTCAAGCGACCGCACGGTGAGGCAGTATGCGGACGAGATTTGGCACATCGCGCCGGTGGAGAGAAGCGAAAACGCCACGTCTGACGGGGAGCTTCGCTCTATCTGACCTGCTTTGCAGAATGAAGAAGACCCGCCGCAAGCTGTGGCGGGTCTTTTGCATAGCGACGCTATGCCTCCTTTTCCGCGGTGACGCTGACGGTTTTGCCGTCCATTACAATATGCACATCGCCTTGGGTATCCGTGCGGTACACCTTTATCTGTTGCTGCGCAAGCAGATTCAAAACGCTTTGGTGCGGGTGGCCGTAGGCATTGCCCCTGCCGCAGCTGATCACGGCATAGGAGGGTGCTATGGCATGCAAAAAGCGGGGCGTGGTGGCGTCGGAGGAGCCGTGGTGACCTACCAACAGCACATCGGCGCGGAGGGCGGATTTGCGCAAAAGCTTGAGAAGCGTTTCCTCCGCGGCATAGCCCGCGTCGCCTGTAAAGAGGATGGCGGTGTCGCCAAAGCGAATATGCAGCACGAGGCTTTGCTCGTTGAGGTCAAGCTGCAATTGCGCCAGACCCGTGAAGGGCGCAAATGCCGTGACGGTCACGTCCGCATCCCAAGGGATGACCTGCTCCACGCCCGGATGCACGATCTGCGCGTTTACCGCGTCCGCAGCCTTTCGCATAGCGTCGTATTCCGGTATATCGTTGGGCGCGTCGGGCAGCAGCAGCACAGAGGGGCTGAATTTCCGCAGCAGCACGGCCATGCCGCCCATATGATCCTGATGCGGATGCGTGGCAACAGCCATGTCTAGCTTTTCTATTCCCTGTTCCTGTAGAAAACGGGTGATGGCGGCGGCATTTTCTTTTTCGCCCGTGTCGATGAGCATGGTCTTGCCGTTGGGGCTTTGCAGCACGGCGCAATTGCCCTGCCCCACGTCCAGCACATGGATCTTAAGCGTGCTTTGCGGGGAGACGGCGGCCTCCGTCTGCGCCGGTACAGGCGTTGCGGCGGGCGCGGCGGGCAGGGGAGCGCGAGACCCATATACGGCGTAGAGCAGCAGGGCAAAAGCGCATAAGAGCCCTATGCACAGCAGTATATCGGGCAGAGAAAGCTTTTGTTTCATGTATAACGTCTTCTTTTTTAGTGTAATACGGTTCTTTATGCCACTGTTATTGTACTATACTGGTACAGGGGAACGCCAGCGTGAAACGAATATTTTGGAAACGCGTAATTGACTTGCCCGTGCCAAAACAGTATACTTGTCAATATGACAGGATGCGGCAAGTGCGGCTTTTTTATTGACGCAAGCTGCCGCATTGCGGCGTACCGCAAGCCTGCATGGCAATTATTATGTCGAAAGGATGTATAGTTACATGGCTGAGAAGAAAGAACCCGTAGAGCGTAAGTTCGTCAAGGCGAGCGACGCGAAGGAAGCGCCCAAGAGAGCGCCCAAGAAG
>JAUNJX010000028.1 GCA_030533005.1 Clostridia bacterium
CTGGCGACAACATCGCCATGGAGATCACCCTCATCACCCCCATCGCCATGGACGAGGGTCTGCGCTTCGCTATCCGCGAAGGCGGCCGTACCGTCGCTTCCGGCGTTGTGGCGAGCATCGTCGAGTAATTTCGACAACCGATATCTACCCTTCAAGAACCCGGGCAAACGCCCGGGTTCTTGTGCAAATAAAAATATGACCAACCGATGAACAATCGGTAAACAGTGGCTGTACATAAGGGTTTTTGGAGCGCTAATGTGCTATGATATGCTATGTGCAAAGAATGTAATGCTTTTTTAGCGCAAGCATGCAGATAACGATGCAGAAAGGATTTTGCTATGAAACACACTCGGCTCAATAGAGCATTCTCCCTGCTGATCACACTGGCTTTCCTGCTGGCCTTTATTCCCGCGCCCGCTGCCTTTGCGGCCTCGGATACCTTTATCACCGGCTGTCAGGCTTCCAGCGTGCCGGTCTATTATGCCATGGATACGACCAGCAAGACATATACCACTTTGGATATCGGCGCCCGCGTCAATGTGCGCGATAAGTACAACAATACCTGGTGGCGTGTGAACGTCGAAAACAACCTATATTCCACAGAGGGCACTTTTTCCGTCGGCTATGTACGTTCGGACAGCGGCTTCCTTCCCTCCAATATCCCCACGGATACCTTTATCGGAGAATCCACCACCACCACGCCCTGCCTGCTGTATTCCTGCGCCAGCGTCAACAAGGGCAATTTGACGCAGCTCACTACCGGCACCAAGCTGAGGGTTGTACAGCAGATCGGAGATTTCTATCTGGTGTTTGTCGCCCCGCAGTTTTACGGCTATGTTCGCACGCAGGACTGTACAGCCTTTTCCGTTACCGCCCCTACCGTAACGGCTGCGCCCACCACGGCCACCGGCAACAACGCATCCTCTGCAGCCGTGGGCTTTGACGATCTGACCGTTGCCTCCAAGGGCAAGCTTGCCGTCAACGCCATGCTTTACGGCATCAACGATATCAAGTCCAACCCCATCGCACAGACCGCCACCGGCGGTGACGCGCAGGTATACTATCGCGTAGCCAACGACTTCTACCTGATTTCCACAGGGCAAAACTATGGTTTTTACGCCTATGTGCCGACGCAGTCCATCACCGTGTACGATATGGCTGCTGTGCCGCATATTGCAGGTACGGTAAATGCGATCTCCAGCATCAGCAATGGACAAACCATCGTAGCCGCGGGTGCGGCCGCCGCCAGCAAGACCGCCACCATCGCCAACTGCTCAAGCTGGGTCAGCATGCGTTCGGAGGCCAGCTCCAAATCCAAGCGCCTCTACAAGCTCAACAAGGGCAAATCCGTCACCGTGCTGGGTACGGAGGGCAGCTATACCAAGATCAAGTATGACGGCAAGACAGGCTATGTGTTGAGCACCTATGTAAAGTAAGCAAATCCTTCGAGCATCTAAGGGAGTCGCGCCATGCGATTCCCTTTTTCATAGCGTAACAGGAGCCCGGGCGTTTGCCCGGGCTCCTTGTTTGCGTGTCTGCTTCGCTGCGAGGATATTACTCCTCTGCCAGCTTCTTGTACTCCTCGTACTTCTCCTTGGATTCCTCGGCAGCCTTTGCAAAGAGCTTGTCGGCGATATCCGGGAACACCTTCTTGAGGGAGGAATAGCGAACCTCGCCCATGATGAAGTCCTCGAAGGACGCGGTAGCGGGCTTGCTGTCCAGCGTGAAGGGATTCTTGCCTTCCGCTTCCAGCGTGGGATTGTAGCGGTAGAGCTGCCAGTAACCGGCCTCCACGGCCTTCTTCTCTTCCAACTGGGAGTGGCCCATGTTGATACCATGGTTGATGCAGGGTGCATACGCGATGATCAGGGAGGGGCCGTCATAGGCTTCCGCCTCGAGGATGGCCTTTAACAGCTGGTTCTTATCAGCGCCCATGCAGACCTTGGCAACGTAGACATAGCCATAAGACATGGCCATCATGCCCAGATCCTTCTTCTTGGTGGTCTTGCCGGCCGCGGCGAACTTCGCCACAGCGCCGGTGGGGGTAGCCTTGGAGGACTGTCCGCCGGTGTTGGAATAGACCTCGGTATCCATGACCAGAACGTTTACGTCACGATTCATGGCGAGCACATGATCCAATCCGCCGTAACCGATGTCGTAGGCCCAGCCGTCGCCACCGAAGATCCACTGGCTCTTTTTGACCATCATGTCCTTCATTTCCAGAATCTGCTCACGCAGACCGCAGCCGCAATCGCAGCCCTCAAGGGCGGCAACCAGCTTCTTGGCGGCAGCCTTGGAGCCCTTGGCGCACTCGCGGTTATCCAGCCATTCCTGTGCGGCAGCCTTGACGTCCGCTTTCTCGGCCTTCTCCACAAGCTCGGTGACAAGCGCCACGAGCTTCGCGGTGCGCTGCTCGGTCGCCAGCTTCATGCCGTAACCGAACTCGGCGTTATCCTCGAACAGGGAGTTCGCCCATGCGGGACCGTGACCTTCTTCGTTGACGGAGTAGGGGCAGGTAGGCGCGGAGCCGCCATAGATGGAGGAGCAGCCGGTGGCGTTGGCAATGATCATGCGATCGCCAAATAGCTGCGTGACCAGCTTCACATACGGAGTCTCGCCGCAGCCTGCGCAGGCGCCGGAGAACTCAAAGAGGGGCTGGAGGAACTGGCTGTTCTTGACGCTGGTGGGTGCGAATTCGACTTCCGCCTTGGGCAGCGCCAGGCAAGCGTCCCAATTCTTGTTTTCTTCTTCCACAACGTCCGCAAGGGGCTTCATCACGAGCGCCTTTTCCTTGGCGGGGCAGATATCCGCGCAGTTGCCGCAGCCGGAGCAATCCAGCGGGCTTACCTGCATACGGAACTGGTAACCAGCAAATTCCTTGCCTGTTGCGTTCTTGGTTTCAAAGCCGACCTTTTCGCCGTCCTTTACAAGGAACGGACGGATGCAGGCATGCGGGCAAACCATAGCGCACTGATTGCACTGGATGCAGTTCGCGGGAATCCAAACGGGCACTTCCACAGCGATGCCGCGCTTTTCGTAACGGGTGGTGGCGGTAGGCACGCAGCCGTCGGGCGCGAGCTTGCTCACGGGCAGGGAATCGCCGGCCTGACCCAGCACAGGCTTGATGAAGTCCTTGAAGTACGGATCGTCCGTAACATCCTTGACGACAGCGCCCTCGGTGGTGGTAGCCCAAGAGGCGGGATACTTGATCTCCTCAAAGCCGGTAGCGCCGATGTCGATGGCGTCATAGTTCTTCTTAACGACCTCGTCGCCCTTCTTGAAGTAGGACTTCTTGGCGGCGGCCTTCATGTATTCGATGGCCTGCTCGGCGGGGATGATCTTGGCAAGCGTGAAGAACGCAGCCTGCATGACCGTGTTGATACGGTTGCCCATGCCGACCTTGCGCGCCAGCGCCACACCGTCCATGTTGTAGAACTTGACCTTCTTCTGGGCAATGATGTTCTTCATGGAAGCGGGCAGCTCCTTCTCCATGTCCGCAAGCGTCCAGGAGGAGTTGAGCAGGAAGGTGCCGCCCTCCTTGATACCGTCAAGCACGTTGTAGGCGGTCACATAGGAAGCCTTATGGCAGGCGATGAAGTCAGCCGCATCGATCAGATAGGGGCTCTGGATGGGGGTCTTGCCGAAGCGCAGATGCGAAACGGTCAAGCCGCCGGACTTCTTGGAATCGTATGCAAAGTAAGCCTGTGCGTACATATCCGTATGGTCGCCGATGATCTTGATGGAGTTCTTGTTGGCGCCGACGGTACCGTCAGAGCCCAAGCCGTAGAACTTGCAAGCGATGGTGCCCTCGGGGGCGGCGTCGACCTGCGTCTTTACGTTGAGGGAGGTGTGGGTCACATCGTCGTTGATACCGATGGTGAAATGGTTCTTCATTTCGCCGGCAAGGTTCTCGTACACGGCGTTTGCCATGGAGGGGGTGAACTCCTTGGAGCCCAAGCCGTAGCGTCCGCCGATGACCTTGATATCGCAGCGGCCGTTTTCACGCAGCGCGCTTGCAACGTCGAGATACAAAGGCTCGCCCAGCGCGCCGGATTCCTTGGTGCGATCCAGCACCGCCACGCGCTTGACGCTCTTGGGGAGCGCTTCGCACATCTTGTCCGCCGCGAACGGGCGATACAGGCGTACCTTCAGCAGACCCAGCTTCTGACCCTTCTTGTTGAGGTAATTGACGGTTTCCTCTACGACGTCCGCGCCGCTGCCCATGATGATGATGACATTCTCAGCATCGGGTGCGCCCACATAATCGAACAGGTTATACTTGCGTCCGGTCAGCTTGCCGACCTCGTCCATATAATGCTGGACGATGGCGGGCATCTTGTCGTAATAGGGATTGGAAGCCTCGCGGCCCTGGAAGTAGATATCCGGGTTCTGCGCGGTACCGGCAAGGTGCGGATGCTCAGGATTCAGCGCGCGGGCGCGGAACGCCTTAACAGCATCGAAATCGCACAGCTTCGCCATATCCTCATACTCGATCATCTCGACCTTCTGAATCTCATGGGAGGTACGGAAGCCGTCGAAGAAGTTGATGAAGGGCAGGCTGCCCTTGATGGCGGAAAGATGCGCGACCAGCGCCAGATCCATGGTCTCCTGCACGGAGGCGGCGGAGAGCATGGCGCAGCCGGTTGCACGGCAAGCCATGACGTCACTGTGATCGCCAAAGATGGAAAGCGCGTGATACGCAAGGGAGCGTGCCGCTACCTGGAACACGCCGGGGAGCTGCTCGCCCGCGATCTTGTAGAGGTTCGGGATCATCAGCAGCAAGCCCTGGGAAGCGGTGAAGGTGGTGGTCAGCGCACCGGCCTTCAAGGAGCCGTGCACGGCGCCGGCAGCACCGGCTTCAGACTGCATTTCCGCGACCAGTACCTTCTGGTCAAAGAGGTTGAGCCTGCCGTTTGCGCCCCATTCGTCTACGACCTCCGCCATGGGGGAGGAAGGGGTGATGGGATATATCGCGGCTACGTCGGAAAATGCATATGCGACGTGCGCAGCAGCGGTATTGCCATCGATCGTCATGGTTTTTGCCATTCTTAAATGACCTCCTATGATTATTTGGTGAATTGGGATGTGCTTGTCAAGACATAGAATGTGTCCAAGCTTTATTATAGTAATTTCGCCCCCAAGTGTCAAGCCGAACACGCCCGCGCATCCAAGAAAAAGAAGGTTTTTCGCCCGTTTTCGCCCGTTTGTCCGCAAATATAAAATAACGCCCGAGGTCGCATGCGGCCTCGGGCGAAAACACCGACAAATCTTTTGGGGATTGTTAAGGGGCCACAGCCCCTTGACTTCCAACCGCCCGAAGCGACATGCGCGGTGAGGGCGGAAAGCCTTGCGCGGCAAGGCTCACTCTGCAATTTGCAACGGCCGTGAGCGCAGCGAACAGTTGCAAATTGTAAACATCGGCAAAGGTCGAATGACCTTTGCCGATAAGGTTTAGCGTTCCTCGCGGAAATACGGGAGGCCAAGACCCGCGGGAGGCTGATTTTCACGGCTGCGTTGCATGGCGACCACCACCAGAACGATCAGGGTGGCGACATACGGCAGCATCTTAAACAACTCCATGGAACGGCGCGTCAGGCCGGGGATGTAGAAATATGCCCAGGAGAGCGCGCCAAAGAGATAGGCGCCCCAGATCGCGCGAAGCGGCTTCCATGAGGCGAATATGACCAACGCCAGCGCGAGCCAGCCCAAGCCCTCGATCGCGCCCGCGCTATCCCATGTGCCCTTCATGTAGTCCATGACGTAATACAGCCCGCCAAGACCCGAAATCGCGCCGCCAATGCAGGTGGCAAGGTATTTGTACTTGGTGACGTTGATGCCCGCGGCGTCCGCTGTGGCCGGATTTTCGCCCACTGCGCGAAGGTTCAGGCCGATGCTGGTGCGATTGATGAACCATTTGATGCCGATGGCGCAAATGATCGCCAAATACACCATGAAGCCATAGGAGAGCAGCATGTCGTCAAAGGGACCCGCCCAGTTGTTGGAGCCCATGATGGTCTTTCGCACCGCGGCGCTCGTCGTCGCCACGGAGATCTGACCTACGCCGCCCGCCAGCTTGTTGAGCGACCCGCCAAAGAAGTTCGCAAAGCCGCCCGCGAAGATGTTGAGCGCCAAGCCCGTCACGTTCTGATTGGTGCGAAGGGTGATGGTCAAAAAGCTGAAGATCAGCCCGCCTATGGCGGCGGCGACCAGCGCGCACACAAGCGCGATGAGCAAGCACACCGCGGGAATGGGATTGGGATTGTTCATCTCATAGAAGAACACGCCGATCAAGCTTGCGATGCCGCCCAGATACATGATGCCCGGCACGCCCAGATTGAGGTTGCCCGCCTTTTCCGTCAGTATTTCGCCTACCGCGCCAAAAAGGATGACCGTGCCGAATACGACGGCTGCCTGAAAGAGAGAGATGATCTGTGTCATGATTCGGAAGCCTCCTTTTTCTTGCTGCGGAACTTCAAATTGAAGCGGATGAAGAATTCGCTGCCCAGTATGAAGAACAGGATGATGCCCGTGATCATGCTGGAAACATAGTCGGACAGGTTATAGCGCGACGCGATCTCCATGGAGCCCTTGCTCAAGAACACGAGCAGCGCGGATATGGGTACCATCGCAAAGGTATTGAACTTCGCAAGCCACGCGACGATGATGGCCGTAAAGCCCTGTCCGCCCGCGGTGCTTGTGGAGATGGTATGGCTTGCGCCCGCGACGGCGAGCGCTCCCGCAATGCCGCAAACAGCGCCGGAGAGCACCATGGTGCGCACGATAACCTTTTTGACGTCGATGGCGGCATAGCGCGCGGTGTTTTCGCTGTCGCCCACCACGGCGATCTCAAAGCCGTGCTTGCTGTAATTGAGATAGATGTACATTGCGACCACAAGGATCGCTACGATGATGACGTTGAGCGTATACATCTGGCCGAATATGTGCGGAAACCAGCCGATCCTTGTATTCGGATTGATGACGCCCACAGAGTTGGAACCGAAGGGATTTTCCCAAAGCGCCACAAAATACGAGGTAAGCTGAATGGCGATGTAGTTCATCATCAGGGTAAACAGCGTTTCGTTGGTGTTCCATTTCGCCTTGAAGAAGCCGGGCGCCCAGCCCCACAGCCCGCCCGCAATCGCGCCGCCGATAAACATAATCACAATCAACGGAATTGTGGGTACATAAGTATCTAAATAAATCATACAGCCCGCCGCCACAACGCCGCCCATCAAAACCTGCCCTTCCGCGCCGATGTTCCAGAATTTCATCTTGAACGCGGGCGCAAGACCCACGGCGATGCACAGCAGCATCATGGTGTCGCGTATGGTGACCCACATGCGCTTGGAGGTGCCAAACGCACCTACAAACATCGCGCCGTAGACCTTGAGCGGATTCAGCTTGACGATGGCGTAAATGATGATGGCGCAGATAACTAACGCGATCACAAGGCCGATCAGCCTTACGCCAAGCGCCTGCCACGTCGGCATATAATCCCGCTTGGATATGCGGAGCAAGGGTTCTCTGCTTTCCTTTTTCTGTATGGTCTTCATGCTTGCGCCTCCTCTTTGAGGTGTGTCATCAATAAGCCGACCTCTTCCTTTTTCGTCTCGCGGCCGTTTACGACGCCGCTGACCTTGCCCGCGCAAAGCACCAGAATACGGTCGCAAAGCTCAAGCAGCACGTCCAAATCCTCGCCGACGTAGATCACGGCGGTTCCAAGCTGCTTTTGCTCGTTAAGCAAATGGTAAATGGTATAGGAGGTGTTGATATCCAAGCCTCGCACAGCGTAGGCCGTCATGAGGAGCGACGGATGCGCCGCGATCTCACGACCCACCAGCACCTTTTGCACGTTGCCGCCCGAAAGGCGGCGCACGGGCGTGCTAAGCCCCGGCGTTACGACCTCCAGCTGTTCGATGATGCTTGCGCCCAGATCGCGCGGGGTCTTGCGATCCGTAAAGACGGACCTGCCCGCGTCGTAGGATTTAAGCATCATGTTATCGGGTATGTTCATGTTGCCCACCAAGCCCATGCCAAGGCGATCCTCCGGCACAAAGGCAAGGCGCACGCCTTTTTTCTTGATATCCATGGGGGATTTGCCTACCAGCTCCTCCGCTTCCCCATCGCCCTCGCGCGGCGTATAGACGATGCTGCCGCCCGCCTCGATGCGCTGCAGACCCGCGATCGCCTCCAGCAGCTCCTTCTGCCCGCTGCCGGAAATGCCCGCAATGCCCAGTATCTCGCCGCCGTAGGCCGTGAAGCTCACATTATCCAGCCGCTTGACGCCGTCGGAATCCACCACGGTAAGATCCTTGACGACAAGGCGCTCGGTAAGGTTTTCGGGCTCCGGGCGATCGATATTCAGCGCGGTCGCCTTGCCCACCATCATGTCGGTGAGCTTTTGAGGGCTGGTTTCGCTGGTGGGCACGTCGCCGATATACTCGCCCTTGCGAAGCACCGCCACGCGATCCGAGATCGCCATGACCTCGTGCAGCTTATGCGTGATGATGACGATGGCCTTGCCGTCCGCCTGCATGTTGCGCATGACGGCGAAAAGCTTATCCGTCTCCTGCGGGGTAAGCACGGCCGTAGGCTCGTCCAATATCAAAATGTCCGCCCCGCGGTAAAGCACCTTGACAATCTCAAGCGTCTGCTTTTCCGACACGGACATGTCATAGACCTTCTTATCCGGTTCGACCACAAAGCCGTAACGATCGCAGATGTCCTTGACGTCTGCGCGCACGTTCTTGAGATCGACCAACGGGCTCTCATTAAGACCCAGCACGATGTTCTCCGCAGCGGTCAACACATCTACCAACTTAAAATGCTGGTGGATCATGCCGATATGCAGAGCGAAAGCGTCGCGCGGCGAAGCGATGGTCACTTTTTCGCCGTTGACGTAAATTTGGCCGCTGTCGGGCAGATAGATCCCCGATAGCATGTTCATCAGCGTGGTCTTGCCGCTGCCGTTTTCTCCCAAAAGCGATAGGATTTCACCTTTATCGATAGTAAGAGAAACCTTGTTATTGGCTACGACCGGGCCAAAGGTTTTGGTGATATCCACCATTCGGACCGCGTTCTTCGTTTCCAAAGCGTGATATCCTTTCTGTTTCTACATGGATTCTCAACGGGGACGCCCGTGAGTCAGGATTGCCGATATGGATACGCGCGGCCTGAGGGGCATGCGCGATAGTATCCTTTAAGGTAATAGGAATGTATGACTGCGATGATGCGCTATAAATGTGTTGTGTTTTTTTGAAATGAGAGAAGCGGTCAAGCCGCTTCTCTCACAATGTCAAACGCTGCTTAGTTTAACTTGGTGATGCCATCGATATCCATTGCAAAATAGGGCGCGCTGCGGAGCACGGATTCTTCAAAGACGCCGTCCGCGATCGCTTCGCCGGTGTCGTTAACCCAGTCGCCATCGGTGTCAAGACCCAGGTAGGTGGTGACGGCTTCGCCGGCCACGGTGAAGGTGGAGCAGTCGAACACGTTCAGGCTGCCGTCCTTAAGAGCGGCTTCCACTTCGGCGACCTTCTCGGCGGTGCCGGGAGCGCAGCTAGCGCCCAGCTCGGAGATCATAACGCCGCCATCGGCATAGCCCTTGGCCAGGTCGGTGGGCAGGGTCTCGCCCTTCATGTACATGTCGATCATCGGGGTGTAGAGTGCGCCCCAGTTGTTCTGCGCGCTGGTCAGAGCGGCAGTAGGCGCAACGGCGAGCATGCTCACGTTGTAACCAACGCTGTAGACGACCTTACCGGCATCCTGCGCAGCCTGTACGGCGGAGGGCGCACCGGTGGAGTCAGCGTGCTGGCCAATAATGACGCAGCCCTTGGAGATCAAAGCGTTCGCGGCTTCGGCCTCTGCGATGGGATCATACCAAGAATTGGTGAACTGCACATCCATGTGCGCCTCGGGCACGATGGAGCGGATGCCAAGGAAGAAGGCGGTGTAGCCAGAAACCACCTCAGCATAGGGGAATGCACCAACATAACCGATATAGGGATCGGTCACGGTGCCAGCATCCATGAGCTCTTTGAGCTTCATGCCCGCAACAACGCCGGAGACATAACGGGACTCAAAGGTGAAGGGGAACATGTTGGCAACGTTCTTGTTGGCCTGCAGCGCGGCGGTGTCGCCGGTGCAAGCTACGAAGAATACGTCGGGATACTCGGCAGCAGCCTGCATCATATGAGACTGGTGACCGTAAGAATCTGAGAAGATGATGTTGCAGCCCTGCTCGGCCAGATCAACGGCGGTATCATAGCACATCTCAGTTTCTTCAATGTTGTACTTGTAGATGATCTGATCATCGGTAAGACCCAGCGTCGCCTGCGCAGCCTGCATGCCTTCGATGTGCGCCAGATCGTAGCCGGAGTTCTCATCGTGGACGAGAATAACGCCGATCTTGAAAGCATCGGCAGCGGGAGCTTCGCCGGCAGCCGCTTCTATGGCGGCAGCGGCTTCGTTCACGGCCTCCTGCACAGCGGGATCATTGGCGACCTGCTCGGCGGCCTGCTGAACCTGTGCAGCCTGCTCGGCGGTGCAGCCGACCATAGCCAGAACCAGTACCAACGCGATCATGATCGCAAAGGTTTTCTTCATTCTTGTTTTCCTCCTAAAGTAGTTGTTTATGTCCTGCGCCAAAGTCGCCCCCGGCGCGAGTGACCATTTCTATGTGGCATTATACCACATTCGTTGGGGCAATGTATAGTTTTTCGTTATTGCCCGTTCTTATAGGCTTACAGAATGCCGCTTTTATCCAGCGCTGCGAGCGTCGGCTCGCAAAGCGTGGGCTTGCCCGCCGCGCGCAGGGCGTTTTTGACGTCCTTTAAGCCGCTGCCGGTAGAGATGGTGGTCACGCTCTCGCCGGGCTTGATGATACCCGCCTTGACGGCGGCGCGCACGCCCGCCGTGGCAGTCACGCCCGCGGGTTCGCCAAACACGCCCTCGGTGCGACCCAGCACGCGCATGGTATCCAAAATATCCTCGTCGCTTACGGCGATCCATTTGCCGTTTGAGGCGCTCACCGCGCGCAGCGCCTTGACGGGATTGCGCGGCACGCCCACGGCGATGGAATCGGCCAAGGTATTTTCTTCCATGGGCTTGAGCGGCTCGTTCTTCTCCGCCGCGACCACGAACGGGCAGCAGCCTGTGGACTGCACGCCCAGGATGCGGGGGATGCGCTCGATCATGCCCAATTCATACAGATCGTGGAAGCCGTTATACACGCCGCCGATGGTGCAGCCGTCGCCCACGGAGCAGGCCACCCAGTCGGTAACATTCCAGTTAAGCTGCTCGGCGATCTCCAGCGCCACGGTCTTTTTGCCCTCCGTCAGGATGGGATTGATGCCGGCGTTGCGATTATACCAGCCGTATTTTTCGATGGCGGCCTTGGAAAGATCAAAGGTCGCCTTATAATCGCCCATGACGGAAACGACCTTCGCGCCGAAGATCATCAGCTGCGCGACCTTGCCCTCCGGCGCGCGCTGGGGGACGAAGATCACGGTTTTCAGCCCCATACGCGCGGCGTTGCCCGCGCAGGAGGAGGCCGCGTTGCCGGTACTGGAGCAGGCGATGGTATCGTAGCCCAGCTCAATCGCCTTGGCAACCGCCACGCCGCTCGCGCGATCCTTTAACGACGCCGTGGGGTTGATGCCGTCATCCTTGATGAACAGCTTGATCCCCAATGCTTCGCCCAGGCTGTTGGAAGGGTACAGCGGCGTCCAGCCCACGCGCAAAAAGGGAGAAAAATCCCGGGGCGCGAGCGGCATCAGCGCGCTGTAGCGCCACATGCTGTTGGTGCGATCCTTGGCAAGCGTTTCGCGGTTGAATTCCTTCTTAATATAACCGTAGTCAAACACGATGTCCAAAATGCCCTTTTCGCCGCAGTGCGGGCAGGTCATGCTTTCGTCATAGGGAAGCGACGCCCCGCAGAGCGTACATTTGTATCCGAGAACGTTTTTCACTTCTTTTCCACCTCAGACAAGATTTCTTAAAAAAAGTTAGGCGTGCAAAAACATTTTGTATGATAGGTGTATGATACTATACAAATCCTGATTTGTACAGAGGGTACGCAAAAAAAATCATGCCCCATACAGAAATTTTTTTGCGCGTCACACGAAGCCGCGCCCCTTGCAGCTGCATCTAAAAAATTTTTAGTTTTACGCAAAAACTTTTTGATTTTCCCTTTACAACGGGCGGCAAATAGAATAGAATGTAAGCGTAGCAGACGGTGGCGCGACTTCTTTGCGCACCGATAAAGAGTAACGCCTTACAACAATAAAATACAATAGAAGCAAAGGGGTACATACCATGATCGATTTGACCGTACACGAAAAGCAGCTGCAGCACGCCATTGAGCGCGCCAAGGAAAACAAGATCGTCATCCCGACCTTCGCGCAGATGCGCAATCCCGACCTGATTCCCGAAAAGATCAAGGCGGGCTTAAAGAACGTTGGCCTTTGGGACATCAACCCGCTGAACCTGTTCCGCATCAGCTGGCATAACGAGCCCACCATGCAGGGCGGCGGCTTTGGCGGCGTCAACTACATCGAAATGCCCAAGCAGCTCACCGGCGTGGACGCATGCATCATCATCCTGTGCGGCAAGTGGTTCCCCACCGGCTGCCACAAGGTCGGCGCATCCTTCGGCTGCCTAGCCCCCCGCCTTGTCACCGGCCAGTTCGATCCCACCTATAACAAGGCCGTTTGGCCCTCCACCGGCAACTATTGCCGCGGCGGCGCATACAATTCTAAGCTTTTGGGCTGCGAATCCATCGCCATCCTGCCCGCCGAAATGAGCAAGGAGCGCTTTGACTGGCTAAAGTCCATCGCGGGCGAGGTCATTGCGACCCCCGGCTGCGAGTCCAACGTCAAGGAAATCTTCGACAAGACCCATGAGCTGCGCGAGACCCGCGAGGACGTGGTCATCTTCAACCAGTTTGAGGAGATGGGCAACGTCGTATGGCACTATCAGGTAACGGGCAAGGCCATTCAGGACGCGTTCGAGGATCTCAAGAAGAAGAACCAGAACGTCCGCTTTGCGGGCGCGTGCTTCACCAGCGGCTCCGCCGGCACCATGTCCGCGGGCGATTACCTCAAGGAGCAGTACCCCACCTCCAAGCTGGCCGTGGGCGAAGCGCTGCAGTGCCCGACGCTGTTGGAAAACGGCTTCGGAGGCCACCGCATCGAAGGCATCGGCGACAAGCATGTGCCCTGGGTACATAACGTCAAGAACACCGACATGGTCATCGCCATCGACGACGACGACAGCCAGAACCTGCTGCGCCTGTTCAACAGCGAGGAAGGCCACAAGTACCTTAAGGAAGTGGTCGGCCTGGACGCCAAGACCATCGAAAACCTGTCGCTGCTTGGCATTTCGGGTATCGCCAACATGCTTTGCTGCATCAAGTTCGCCAAGTACTACGAGCTGACCGAGAAGGACGTGGTCGCCACCGTCGCCACCGATTCCTCCATCATGTACACCAGCCGCATCACGGAGCTGGACGAGCAGCAGGGCAAGTACGACATCCTCACCGCCGCCCGTGACTTCTCTGAGCATCTGCGCGGCGTGCGCACCGATTCCATGAAGGAGCTCACCTACGAGGATCGCCGGCGCGTCCACAACCTCAAGTATTACACCTGGGTCGAGCAGCAGGGCAAGACCTACGAGGAGATCAACCAGCAGTGGTACGACGAGAACTACTGGACGGATATCCACGCGCAGGCCGACGAGATGGATAAGCTCATCAACGAGTTCAACGCGCGCACCGGCGTGTTGGAAAGTTTATAAGCTGCGAACAATAATAAATAACAAAGAAGGAGAGTCCAAGCGGCTCTCCTTCTTTTGTGCGGCCAATTTCATACGCCCTTCGCCGATAAGCGAAGCGCTTAATACTTCTTACTTAATATCCACCGCACCACACAGTAGATGATAAGCGTGCCGCACACGCCGTAAGCGATGCAGGTCGCGGGCAGGGAGTGACCCATAAAAAGCAGCACGAGCATCGCCGCATACGCGATGAGGATCAATGCGTACAGCGTGATCGCGGCGCTCTTGTTCGCCAAAAAGATCAGCCGCTCCTCCTTTTGCACCACCTCAAGCTGGCGCACCTTCTCCGGATCCTTCATCATGCGCAAATACTGGATGAGCTTGAGCGCCGAAACCACCAGCATACCTATGCCTACGCCGGATATCTGGCTGTCCGCGCGCAGCAGCCCCACGGCAAGCATCCCGATACCCGCCGCCGCCACACACGCCATATAGATCATCTTTTTCTTAATAAGCTTCATTTTGCCCCTTCCTCCTCGTCAAATACGAACAAATCCTCTATACACACCCCAAAGTATTGCGCCAAGCGGTGCGCCAGCGGCAGCGACGCCACATACTTGCCGTTTTCCAGCGAGATGATGGTCTGCCTTGTGACACACACGGCCTGCGCCAGTTCTTCCTGCGTGATGCGTCGCTCCTTTCGGTAATCTGCGATCTTGGTGATCATATTTTCCTCCTAAGCCATTCTTGTAGGCCATTCTTGTTTTTGCGCGCAAATGTAAAGCGGGCTTTACGATGAAAGTATAGCTCGCTTTACATTGAATGTCAAGTGTGTTTTACATTTTTATTTTAGAAATCCAAATCCACCAGCTTGCGCATGAGCATGGGGCCTTCTTCAAGATAAAGCCCCGTGGCCGCCGCGTCCGCCTCGGTATAATGCGGCGCGTTGGGAATGGCGTCCTTATCGCTGCGATAGAGCACGAAGGGAACGGGATCAGCGCTGTGGGTGCGTATCTCAATGGGCGTGGGATGATCCGGCGTAAGGAGGATGGCAAAGGGCTCCTTGTCCGCGCGCAAACCGTCCATGATATAGCCCAGCACCTCCCGGTCGATCGCCTCGATGGCCTCGATCTTGCAGGGGATATCCCCCGCGTGGCCGCTTTCATCCGGCGCTTCGATATGGATATAGACCAGCTCGTAGCCTTCGCGCAAAAGCGAGAGCGCCGCGCGGCCTTTCGCCGCAAAATCCGTACGCTTCGCGCCCGTCGCCCCCGGCACATGGGGCGCGTACATGCCCGCGCACAGGCCAAGACCCTTGATCAGATCAACAGCGCACACCACGGCGGCCTTTTTGCCATAGATCTCCTCAAAGCTCTTAAAGGCGGGACGGGTGCCCTCCCCCCAGAACCAGCAGGAATTGGCGGGCGGCTTGCCCGCGGCCACGCGCGCCTTGTTGACGGGGTGCTCCTTCAAAAGGGCGTGGGAACGGCGCATAAAGGCTTCCAGCCGTTCGCCATAGCGCCCTTTCGGGAGATAGGAGCCAATACAGCGGCCGGAGATATCGTGGGGCGGCGTAAGCAGCGTGCCAAGTTGTGCATGGTTTAAAAGCAGGCAATGCCGGTAGCTGATGCCGGGAAAGAGGTGCAGATCCGCTTCCTCCATGTTCTCCTGCAAAAAGCGGATGAGCGCAACCGCGTCCTCCGTTTCCAGTTCCCCCGCGGAATAATCCAGCATGGTCTTATCCGCGTAGCTTTCTTCGTCCGAAAGCGTCACGAGGTTGCAGCGTATCGCCACATCGTCCGCCGCCATCGAAACGCCCAAGCTCACGGCTTCAAGCGGAGACCGCCCCGTATAGTACACGGCGGGCGGATAGCCCATGACGGACATGTTGGCGGCGTCTGAGCCCGGCGGCATGCCCGCAGGTATCGTGCGCGCCATGCCCGTCGCCCCATGCTGCGCGAGAAAATCCATATAGGGCTTGTTCGCCGCCTGCAAGGGCGTTTTGCCGCCCAGCGCCGCAAGCGGGCGATCCGCCATGCCGTCCCCCAGCACTACGATCCACTTCATGCGTTCCCCTCCAGCTGGGCGTTGACAAACCGGTCTACCGCGATGCGAATGACCTCGGGCGGCACGGTATCCGAAAAGCGTTCCCTTTTGTTGCGAAGCTCGTCAAGCTGCAGCGGCACGGGCTGCCCGGCGATGGCCGAAAGGCGATCCAGCACCTGAAAATCGCCGCCCGCCACGGGCTGCCCCAGCGCCTTGAGCACGCTCGCGGGAAATTTGAAGGGGGAGGCTGTGGAAACGACGAGCGTTTGCGTTAGATCCCCCGTCCTCTTTTTGTACGCTTCGTAAACGTTGAGCGCCACGGCGGTATGCGTATCGGGGAGATACCCCTCCCGGAACGTCGCGGCGATGGTGCTTGCAGCCTCGGCGTCACCGCAGAAGCCGCAGGCGAAATCCTTCCGTATCGCGTCAAAAAGGGCGGGCGAAACGGTATAGCGCGCGTCGGACGCAAGCTGCGCCATGTAGCCCGCCACCTCCGTGTCGCTGCCGGAAAGCAGATACAAGAGCCGCTCCAGATTGGAGGAGATCAAGATGTCCATGGAGGGCGAGGTCGTATAATGGAAGGGTCGGTTGCGATCATACATGCCGGTTTCCAAAAAGTCCGTCAGCACGTTGTTGCTGTTGGAGGCGCAGATAAGCGTCTTAAGCGGCAGCCCCATGCGCTTTGCAAACCACGCGGCCAGAATGTCGCCGAAGTTGCCCGTGGGGACGCAGGCGTTGATCGCGTCGCCGGGCGTAACGACGCCCTGATTGATCAGCTCGCAGTAGCCGGACACATAGTACGCAATCTGCGGCACCAGCCGCCCCCAGTTGATGGAATTGGCGGAGGAAAGACGGACGTCTCGCGCCTTGAGGGAGGCCGCAAACGACGTATCCGCAAAGATGCGCTTTACGGCGTTTTGCGTATCGTCAAAGTTGCCGTTGATGGCGCAGACCATCACGTTTTTGCCGCTCTGCGTGACCATTTGCAGCCGCTGCATGTTGCTGACCCCGCCATCGGGATAGAACACGCAGATGGAAGCGCCCGCTACGTCCGCAAAGCCGCAAAGCGCCGCCTTGCCCGTGTCGCCCGAGGTTGCGACCAGTATGCACACCCGATCCGTCACGCCGGTCTTACGCATGGAGGAGGTGAGGAGATAGGGCAGCATTTGCAGGGCAAAATCCTTGAAGGCGCAGGTAGGCCCGTGGAAAAGCTCCAAAATATGCGCCGTATCCGAAAGCGGCACGACGGGCGCGGCCAGCGGAGGAAATTTGTCCCCCGCATACGCCCTTTGGGCAAAGCCCAAAAGCTCCGCATAGGTAAAGGAAGGCAAAAAGCGCGCCATGATATCCGCCGCGCGCTCCGCGTAGCTGCATGCGCACAGGCTCTTTATATCCGCCAAGGTAAGGGCGGGTATGTCGGTGGGGACGTACAGGCCGCCATCAGGCGCAAGGCCGGAAACGATAGCTTGTGCGTCGGTAACAAGGTGTGCGCTGTCGCGCGTGGAACAATACTTCATATTTCCTCCTGACTTGTTCATTTCGTTGCGGCATTTTCATTACGGCATTTTCTTTACGGCGATTCTATTCTATGGCGATAAGATGCACGTTGCTCGCCCCCCGCAATGCCGCGACGGCTTCAAGCAGCGCGTCCATGGCGATGCGCATGTGCGTCATATCCAGGGTGATGACCACGTTGGCCTGTTCGTGGACGGGCAAGGTCTGTGTGATGGTGAGTATGTTGGCTCCCACGCGGGAGAGCAGGCTCAATAGCTCGCTCAGAACCCCCGTTTCGTGGCTTAGCATGACCGAGATGACCGCCTTTTTGCAAAGCGTATCCTCCCCCGGCGCAAAGACATAGTCCTTATATTTATAGTAGGTGCTGCGCGATATCCCCACGATGCGCACCGCTTCGCTCACATCCTTGACATGACCGCTTCTGAGCATTTCGCACGCCTCCACTACCTTTCCATAATAATCCGGCAAAATGCGCCTGTCCACTATAAGATAATTGCTTTGTGTGCTTTGCGGCATATCCATTCTTTTTTCCTCCGCGATATTTGTGCTTGCTTTTCCGCCCTGACTATGATACATTGTTTTTCAATCGAATACAAGTGTTTTTGTATGAAAGACACGCGAAAATTTTGAAGGAGTACTTATGAACATTGGATTGCTGGGAATGGGCACGGTGGGCGGCGGCGTTTATGACGCCATCGCGGAGCGGGGTATAGGGCTTTCGGTCACGCGGATACTGGATTGCCGCACCCTGCCGGGGCTGGAGCAGCTTCGCACCGCCGATTTCCAAACCATACTGGACGACCCCTCCATCGACGTGGTGGTGGAGACCATGGGCGGCGACGAGCCTGCCTTCTCCTTTGTGATGGCGGCGCTGCAAGCGGGCAAGCATGTCGTCACCTCCAACAAGCTGCTCATTAGCGCCCACTTTTGCGCGCTTCACGAGGCGGCCGTGCAAAACGGCGTACAGCTTCGCTACACGGCGGCGGCGGGCGGCGGGATACCGTGGCTGTATAATCTTGCGCGCGCCAAGCGCTGCGACGATATTCTTTCCATTCGCGGCATCATCAACGGCACCACCAACTATATTCTCGACGGCATGCACACGCGTTCCGGCGATTTTGACGCGATGCTTGCCGAAGCGCAGCGCTTAGGCTATGCCGAGCGGGACGCGAGCGCCGATATTGACGCGCTGGATGCGCAGCGCAAATGCGCCATCTCCGCAAGCCTCGCCTTCGACGCGTACGTCCCCGCCGCCTCTATACCGGCCGCGGGCATCCGGCACATCAAAAAGAAGGATATCCATTACTGTGAAAACATGGGTCGCGTATGCAGGCTGATGTTCTACGCAACGCGTTGTGAAAACGGCGTATGCGCCCATGTGGAGCCCGCCTTTGTCAAAGCGGACAGCACCGCCGCCGCCATACACGGCTGCGGCAACATGGTCACGCTCACGGGGCGGCTGCTGGGCGAGCTTACGCTCATCGGTCAGGGCGCGGGGCGGGCGCCTACGGGCGTCGCCGTGGTGCAGGACATACTGGATATCGCCCAAGGGCTTCCGCAAGCCCCCGTTGTGTGCGCCGAAGCGGCGGTATGCGCGGACGCGGTGACGCACCGCTACTATGTGCGCAAAGGGGACGGCCAGTACATCAGCGACCCGGTTTCCGTGGCGCAAATGCATAAGGAGGGCGCGGATTTCTTCGCGCAGATCGTGGAATGAAGGATATGGCAAACATCAAGGTTGCGAAATTCGGCGGATCGTCGCTGGCGGACGCCGTGCAGTTCAAAAAGGTCAAGGACATCGTCATGGCGGACAAAAACCGCCGTATCGTGGTGGTGTCCGCCCCCGGCAAACGCTTTTCGGACGACAACAAGATCACAGACCTTCTGTATCTTTGCCACGCGCACCTTCTTTACGGCGTGAATTGCGAAAGCGTGCTGGGCATGATCGAGCAGCGGTACCGCGATATCGCCCAAGCGCTGTCGCTGGACGTGGACTTGGAAAGCGAGTTTGCGGCCATCCGCGCCACGCTCAAAAAGAACATGCGGGTGGACGATCTTGTGTCCCGCGGCGAATACCTGAACGCCAAGCTGATGGCGGCGTATCTTGGCTATACTTTTGTAGACGCGAAGGACTGGCTGTTCTTCGGCTACGACGGCAAGGTGGACTATGAAAAGACGGACGAGGCGCTTTGCAACGCGCTTTCGCTGCACCGCAGGCTCGTGCTGCCCGGCTTTTACGGCGCTTCCCCCAACGGGAATATCCGCATCATGTCGCGCGGCGGATCGGACATCACGGGCGCCATCGCGGCGGCGGCCGTGGGCGCTTCGGTCTATGAAAACTGGACGGACGTGCCGGGCATCCTCATGGTAGACCCCCGCATCGTCGAAAACCCCAAGGCGATCGAGCGCATCACCTTTGCGGAGCTTCGGGAGCTTTCCTACATGGGCGCGTCCGTGCTGCACGAGGAGACGGTGTTCCCCGTGCGCAACAAGGACATTCCCCTCAACATCAAGGACACCAACGACCCCGCCGCCCCCGGCACCATGATCCGCGAATCCTTCGAGGGGGAAAGCGAGGAGGAGCGCAGCCGCTTCATCACGGGCATATCCGGCAAAAAGCATTATTCCATCATCTGCGTGAGCAAAACGCACATGTGTGAGAACGGCGGCATCATACGAAAGGCGCTGGAGATCACGGAAAACTACGGCGTAACGGTGGAGCATATCCCCACAGGCATCGATTCCTTCTCGCTAGTGGTATCCACCGCACAGGTGGAGCAATGCCTCTACGCCCTGCTTTCGGACATCCAGCGCGTGTGCGAGCCGGACACGGTGAAGGTCACGGACGGCGTAAGCCTCATTGCGGTGGTCGGCCGGCGCATGGCCTACAAGCCGGGCATATCCGGTCGATTGTTCGGGACGCTCGGCGCAAACGAGATCAACATCCGCATGATCGAACAGGGCGCGGATGAGATCAACATCATCGTGGGCGTGGAGGATAAAAACTTTAAAAAGGCCATACAGGTGTTGTATAATAGTTTTGCGTAAGCTAGCGCATTCGCGCACGGCTTACCAGCCGCGCGCGAGATTCTCGCTTGGCGGCTGTTCGCTTTTGCTCACGGCCACCGCCACGCGCAAAGTACGAAATCCTTCGGATTTACGCCCGTTCGCACCGGCCAAGCCGGTGTGAACGATCAAAACTTCCGGGGTTTGCGAACCCCGAACCCCAAGGCTTTTGTTAAGCAGAAAAATTTTTCCGAAAGGGAGTAAGAACATATGAAAAAGAACGTAGCCGTGTTGGGCGCGACGGGCGCCGTCGGGCAGGAAATGATGAAGGTGCTCTACGAGCGCCATTTCCCCATCGGGGAGCTGCGCCCGCTCGCCAGCGCCAACAGCGTGGGACGCGAGCTCGCCTTCGGCCCGGATAAGGTCAAGGTGCAGGAAGCGACGAAGGACGCCTTCAAGGGCATCGATATCGTGCTGGGTGCTGCGGAAAACGATATCGCCATGGCCTTTGCCCCCGCCATCAAGGAATCTGGCGCGGTGTTTGTGGATAATTCCAGCGCGTTCCGCCTTGACCCCAGCGTCCCCCTCATCATTCCCGAGATCAACGCGGGCGACGCAAAAAACCATCAGGGCGTTATCGCAAATCCCAATTGCTCCACCATCGTGACGCTGATGGCGCTCTACAACATCCATAAGCTCTCCCCCATCCAAACGCTCGTGGCCTCCACCTATCAGGCGGTCAGCGGCGCGGGCGCAAACGGCCCCAAGGAATTGATGGCGGAGGTGGACGCGCTTTCAAAGGGTGAAGCGTTCGAGCCCAAGGTGTTCCAGTACCAGATCGCCTACAACCTCATCCCGCAGATCGGCGGCTTTACGGATAACGGCTACACCACGGAAGAAATGAAGATGCAAAACGAGGGGCGCAAGATACTCCACGCGCCGGAATTGCTCGTCAGCTGCACCTGCGTGCGCGTGCCCGTCATCCGCTCCCACTCCATCAGCGCGACCTTTGTAACGAAGGATCAGCTTTCCATCGAACAGGTGCAACAGGCCGTGCGCACAGCCCCCGGCTGCCGCTTGGTGGACGATCCCGCTTCCAAGCGCTACCCCATGCCGCTTGAAACCAGCGATCAGGATTTGGTGTTCGTGGGCCGCATACGGCGCGACCTCACCAACCCCAACGGCATTTCGCTTTGGTGCTGCGGCGATCAGGTGCGAAAGGGTGCGGCGACCAACGCCGTGCAGATCGCGGAGCTGCTGTAAGCCTTCGCGTCAAGCCCTTGAGGGCTTGGATAAAGGCTTGGATAAAGTTTTCATAAGCCGCTTGCGTCTTGTACGCAGGCGGCTTTATTCTTCCCCGAAGTATGCCTTGAGTTTTTTTGATTTGTAGATGTATAAGCCGATAAGGGTCAGCACAAGCAAAACGATTGTATAATACAAAAGCCCCATGAGAAGCCTATCAAGATCCATATACAGCAGCTTTCCGCAAAACACTGCGGCAAGCCCCAGAAGTATATACACAGTGGGTCTATATGCCCTTCCGTTTGCACGCAAGAGAAATATGAACGCCATCATCAGGATCACGCATACGGCTAATATCTTGGTTGCCATATCCCATGCGGAAAGCGTCATAAGGATAGGCACGTCTTGCATAAAGCCTATATAATATGCCGAAATGGCGACCCGAAGGAGCAACCATAAAAAAGCAAGAAACACGAGCTCATGGCAAATCGCCAGCGCATAAAAGCAAAGCGGCTTATGTACATATGCCGTTGCATTTACCTTTTGCCCCATATCCTTCTTCTCCATGTTTTTATTGTAATATACCCGTACAGCCTTGGCAAGAAAAGGCTTCTTTTATTCTTCCCCGAAGTATGCCTTGAGCTTTTTGGATTTGTAGATGTATCGTCTAATAAAGAAAAGTGTAAGCAGGGAAATAACGATAAACAAAATACTGTCCATTTCAAAAGATATACCATTTGTGCAAAGTCCTGCAATAAGTATCAGAAATAAATCCATGATGAGTCTATAAGCCTTTCCGTTTGCGTGTAAAAGGTAGTAGAGCGTCATCCATGAAAACGAGCAAAAGGGTAGCACTCCAAAGAGGGATATCCATATATATCCCACCATAGGATCCGGCGGTTCCCGTACAAAGCTTGATTGATAGATTGCAAAAATAAGCCAAAGAAGGGCAAATAACGAAAGCAACAACAAACTCTCGTTGAAAAGGATGAGCGCATAGACCCCCAGCGGCTTATGCTCTTGCGCTGTTTGATCTGCCGCGAGTTCTACATTCTTGTTCTCCATATCTTGATTTTAATATAACCACACGGCTTTGGCAATAAAAAGGCTTCTTTTATTCTTCCCCGAAGTATGCCTTGAGGTTTTTGGATTTGTGGATATATAGGCCGATAAGGGCAAGCACGAGTAAAATCAAAGCAAAATACATAAAGGAGATAATAAACGTATCGGGCGGTCTAGACAGTAATCTTCTGCTAAACAATGCTGCATATAACAAAAATATGTATGCCGTAGGTCTATACTGTTTTCCGTTTGCACGCAAAAGGTATATAAACGCCATCATCAGAATCACACATACGCCAAGAAATTTAAGTGCCTCCTTCCAGTCGAAATATGCCATAGGAGCAGGCGGGTGCTGTACAAAGCTCCCATACCATGCAGGAATAACAAAACAAAGAAAAAGCCACAGATAAAGCAAGAATAACAATTCATTGCAAACGGCAAGCACATAAAAGCAAAGCGGCTTATGCTTTCGCGCCACTT
The DNA here is from genome assembly GCA_030533005.1 of Clostridia bacterium. Lineage (GTDB taxonomy): Bacteria > Bacillota > Clostridia > Christensenellales > CAG-138 > JAQVRG01. Next base: position 23,125 of record JAUNJX010000028.1, read on the forward strand.
GGTTTGCCACAAGTTCTGCATTCTTGTTCTCCATATTGTGATTTTAATATAGCCGCACAGCCTTTGCAAGAGGCTGTGCGGACAAACACAATATTTGTTCTCTAGTTTATTTCAACATGCGAAGCTAAAAGTTCATCAAGATAAGTACCTGTATCGAAACGCGTATAGTACGTTTCATCAAACTCCTTATACTTGATATAATTATCTATGGCTGCAATCAATCTCGCTACTTTTGACGTTGTATCATACGTCTTTTTTGCCAGCCTAGGAACAATTGATGCAACGACCGCTGCTCCTCCAGCGCCTCCAGTCGGTGCGCTTGCGACTAAAGTCCCACCCACAAGCCCTACGGCTAGTTTACATAAGTCTGCAGCGCTGAAACCAGCACCCGCCCCGATTTCGATTATTTTCCATAAGGCTTCTTTTTCCTTGTATGACTTACTGCTCTTGTGTATAATCCATCCAGCCTCCGCAGTGGCCTCTTCTTTTTTCTTTGTAGTCTCCTCCGTTGATTTTTCGCCGTCGTGCCAGCCCTCGCTTCCCGTCGCCTGCGGCTCTCGGTCGGCCGTTTCATCGGTGCTGCTGCGGCTTCCCTCTTGCAGCTCCGCCGACCATTTCTCATACGCCTCCTGCGTTTTTGGCCCCCATATGCCGTCGTCCTTTGCGCCCACGATGCGCTGCATCGTCCTGATCTGATCGGGGCGTCGCAAGCCAAGCGGCGGCGCGTAGGCGGGCGCGTCTGTTTCCCGCGCCGGGTTTTCCTGCTTTGGCCGAATGGGGCCGATCGCGCCGCTGCGCAGGTTGCCGTTGTTGTTCTGCCACGCTTCGTATGCCTCCTGCGTTTTTGGCCCCCATATGCCGTCGTCCTTTACGCCCACGATGCGCTGCATCGTCCTGATCTGATCGGGGCGTCGCAAGCCAAGCGGCGGCGCGTAGGCGGGCGCGGCGCTCGTCTTTCCGCTTTTCGTCGCGCCGTAGCCAGCTGTTTGCTTGTTGCTCCGGTTCATCCTTTTTAGCGACGCCGCCAATGCGCCCGCATCATCGTCACCCTGCAGCGGATCCGTTTTGACCGCCTTTATGCTGTGCGCGTTTTTTGCCGTCCCGCTCGTAAGGCTCTGTGATGCGCCGGCGTTCGCGTAGTCCGTGCCGTAGCCGGAACCGTTGTTCTTTTGCGCATCATAGGCGCTTTGCGTCTTGGGTCCCCAAATGCCGTCCGCTTTTACGCCCAGCCTTTTCTGATAGTCCTTGACCTTTTCGATGCTGTCTATATCCTTGGGCGGCTTATAGTCATTCATATAATAGGTACGCATATACGCTCCTTTTTTGTAAATACAGAACTTATGTTCTTATTGCCATATTACCACATATCTCCGTTTTCTGCGGTGTCGAAAGTGGCACTCTAAAAAATATATTATAAAAGCGGCAGCGGCAGCGCAGACCATTGACACATCACGCTTTCCCCGCTACAATACCCCTTATGGAAAACAAGAAGAACAACCTGAATTTGGGCATAGGCTTGGTGGTGCTCTCGGCGGCGTGCTGGAGCTTGAATTCGCCGCTTGTCAAGGTGCTCGATCTCAACGCCTTTACGCTCACCGGCATGCGGGCGCTGATCGCAGGCTTGGCGCTGCTGCCTTTTTTGCGGGTAAAGCAGATGAACTGGAACCGCTTCACCTTTTTGATGATGATAGCCTTCATGGTGCACTGCACGCTGATCGTGCTGGCGCTCAAGAACACCAGCGCGCCCATTGCGGTGGCCATGCAGTTTACGGCTCCCGTGTGGATCTATATGTGGGAGCACAAAAAAGGCGAAAGGATCGCCCTTTCGCGCATATGGCCGCTGTTGGTGATGCTTGTGGGCATGGTGCTCTTTATGTTCAGCAAGGGCACGGGCGTGACGATGCGGGGCAATGTGATCGCGGCGGTATCCAGCCTTTCCTTTGCGGCGCTCACCTATTTTACCAAGCGCGCGCAGACGGACAACCCCCTTGGCCTTACCTCCATCAGCAACCTTTTGACGGCTGCGGTGATGCTGCTGTTCTTTGCAAAGGCGCCCGTATCAGAGGTCGCGGCACTCCACCCTATGCAGCTTCTGGTGCTTTTGATACTCGGCATTATACAGACCGGCGGCGGCTATGCGCTTTATTTTATGGGGTTATCGTATGTGCAGGCTTCGACGGCCGCCATGCTCTCGCCGTTAGAAATGGTGCTTGGTCCCCTTTGGGTGGCGTTGTTTTTGCATGAATATCCCGACATGATCGGTCTTGTCGCGTTTGTATTCGTGATCGCGGGGGTGCTGGGCGAGGTGTATGTCGCAAAGCACGCGCAAAAGACAATACAGGCTGAATAACAAGATATACGAAGAAGGGCGCACCGTGATCCATCACGATGCGCCCTTTCTTATGCCCGTTTTGTGTTTATGCCTTGCCCAGTCTTTGCTTCATGACCTTCTCCACAGCGTTCAATATGTTCTCATAGCCGGTGCAGCGGCAAAGGTGGCCGGAAAGGAGCTTGCGAAGCTCGTCGCGGGTGTATTCCTTGCCCGTTTCCAGTATCTCCGCCGTGGTCACGATGAAGCCGGGAATGCAGAAGCCGCACTGCACGGCCGTCTCATCGATGAACGCCTGCTGGATATCCGAAAGCGCCCCGTCGGGTCCCATCAGGCTTTCCAGCGTCCGTATGTTCTTGCCGTCCGCCCAGATGGCGAGATAGATGCAGGAGTTAAACGCTTCGCCGTCGATGAGCACGGTGCACGCGCCGCATTCGCCCACCTCGCAGCCCTTCTTTACGGAAGTCAAAGAATAGTCATTGCGCAGCATGTCGGTAAGCGATGCGCGCACATCCACCATGGTTTCACGGTATTCGCCGTTGATGGTACATTTGACTAACTGTAGCTGTGCCATTACGCTTCACCCCCGTTCAATTTGATGGCTTCCCGCAAGCCGCGTTTGGCAAGCTCGCCCACAAGATGCAAGCGGAAATCCTTGGTGGCGCGCCAGCTCGTGCGGGGATTGACGTCCAGCTTCGCGGCCTCGCCGAATGCTTCGATGGTCTGTGCGCTCACGGGCTTGCCCTTTGCGGCGGCCCCGGCGCTGGGGGTGCGCATGGGCACGGGGCCCGCCACGCCGTAGGCGACGCGCACATCCTCGATGGTCTTTTTGTCAGCCGAAAGCTTGACGTTGACGGAGCAGGTCAAGGTCGCTATATCCATGGCGTTTCGCATGGCGTATTTGATGTAGTGACCCTTGTAGCCCTCGTAGGCTTTTTTCGGGATCAGAATGGCGGTGAGCAGCTCCTCGTGAGAGAGCGCCACCTTGCCGGCGCTCACATAGAATTCGCGTATGGGCAACTGCCTGACGCCCTGTGCTCCCGTGATCTCCATGATCGCGTCATACGCGTGCAGCGTCGCCGCGGAATCGGCGCTGGTCACGCCGTTGCAGGTGTTGCCGCCGATGGTGCCGATGTTGCGTATCTGCGGCCCGCCCACCATGTCCACGGCCTCGCCCAAGACGTTGATATGCTCTTGGATCAGCGGGTCGCGGGTGATGTGGGAAAAGCTCGTAAGCGGCAGGATGCGAAGCGTGCCGTCCGCGTCCGTGGACACGCCGCGCAGCTCGTCCAGCTTGAAGATGCTCACAAGCTCCTTGCCCGCCAAGCGCCCTTCGCGCATCTGCACCAGCACGTCGCTGCCGCCCGCGATGAGCTTGGCTTCGGGGTGGGCGGTGAGCAGCTCGATGGCGTTTGCCACGCTCGTCGCTTCATAAAGCGCTTTTAAATCATACATACTCCTCTACCTCCTTACAGCAGCCCCGCTTCCTTGAAGGAAGCAAAGAGGACATGCGGGTTGATGGGGCATTGATCGATCGCAACGCCCGTCGCGTCTAAGATCGCGTTGCGGATGGCGGGCGCGCCCGAGCAGGCCGGGGGCTCGCCCAATGCTTTGGTGCCATAGGCGCTGGTGGGCTCGGGGTTCTCCACAAACTCGCCCTCCAGGTGCGGATGATCCATGATGGTGGAAAGCTTGTAGTCCAACAGGTTGTTGTTGAGCGGGCGACCCGTCTTTTCGTCGAACAAAAGCTGCTCACTCATGCCAAAGCCGATGGCCATGCTCATGCCGCCGTGCACCTGCGCCTGCGCCAACGCCGGATTGATGAGCGTGCCGCAGTCGTGGACGTTGACGATGTTCAGCAGCTTCGCCTTGCAAAGCGGGATATCCACCTCCACCTCGGCAAAGGTGCAGCCGAAGGTATAGGCGTTGGTCTTGATCTGATAGGTGGTTTCGGCCGTAAGGTGCTCGCTGTGCGTGAGGCTGTAGAGCGCCTCCGTCGCAAGTTCCTCTAGGCTCATAAGCACCCGCCCGTCCGTGGTGCGTACGATCTTGCCGTCGATGATATCGAGGTTGAAGGGCGCCATGCGGGTCTGCTCCTGCGCCTGCTTCAAAATGCGTTCCTTGAGCGCAAGCGCCGTCTGCTTGACGGAGAAGCCGCCCACATAGGTCTGGCGGGAGGCGTACGCGCCCGTACCAAAGGGCGTGATGTCCGTATCCTGTGCGGAGACGACATAGACCTTTTCAAGCGGTATGCCCAAGGTTTCGGACGCCATCTGCGCAAACGCCGTGTCCGCACCCTGCCCGATCTCGGTCTCGGCAAGCTGTATCTGCACCGATCCGTCCTGATTGAGCACCATCCGGCAGGAGGAGGACTCCAGGCTGATGGGCCATACGGCGGTGTTGTACCAGAAGATCGCCATGCCCATGCCGTGACGGACAGGGCCGGTCTCGTTGGCGTATTGCTTTTTCTTCTCGTCCCAGCCGATGTATGCCTTTGCCTTTTCGATGCACTGCAAATGGCTGGGGTAGTAGTTCTCGTTTTTGGAGAAGCCGTCCACAAAGCCCACAGGCATGATGTTCTTTTCGCGGATGGCGATGGGATCAAGGTTAAGCTTTTTTGCGATATTGTCCACATGGGATTCGATGGCAAAGGACACCTGCGGGATGCCGTAGCCGCGCATGGCGCCGGAGGTCGGCGTATTGGTGTAGACGGTGTACACGTCCGCCTTGGTGGCAAGCTCGCTCTTATAGAGCTGGCTGAACGCCGAAGCGCCCTTGGCGACGATGCCGTGGCCGTGGCTCGCGTACGCGCCCTGATTGGAGAAGCCCTCCATGCGCTGCGCCACAAACGTGCCGTCCGGCTTCACATGCGTGGTGATGTGATAGGTGATGGCGTGGCGCACGCGGGAGGATACGAAGGTCTCCTCGCGCGTCATTTCAAGCTTGACAAGCCTGCCGCCCACCTGCGTGGAAAGGTACGCGCAGAGGGGCTCGTACAATGCGTCCTGCTTGTTGCCGAATCCGCCGCCGATATAGGGCTTGATCAGCCGCACGCTGCCCCAGTCCCGCCCCAGCGCCTGCCCCACGATGCGGCGTACGATGTGCGGTATCTGCGTGGAGGAGACGACCACCATCTTGTGACCCTCCTCATAGGCATAGCAAAGATGATTTTCGATATGACAGTGCTGCACGATGGGCGTATGATACCAGCCCTCCACCACGGTAAGCCCGGGCGTTTTGATGGCCTCCTCATAATCGCCGTAGCCGCTTTGGGAGTGCGCCAGGACGTTATTCTTGAAGCCCTGATCCTCGTGCAGCTGCGGCGCGCCCTCCTTCATGGCCTCCAAGGGATCCAGCACGAAGGGCAATTCCTCATATTCGGCCTTGATCGCACGCACAGCCTGCGTTGCCGCGATGTCGTTTTCGGCGATGACCGCCGCCACGTCGTCCCCGTAATAGCGCACATGGGTGTTGAGAAGCTTTCTGTCCGCCACGTCCTGGTGATGGGGGTCGGTGCTCCAAGGATGCCCCGCCGTGGGGAATTTGATGTCCGGCACGTCAAAGCAGGTGACGATCTTGATGACGCCCGGAATCTTCTCCGCCGCCGAAACATCCACGGATTTAACGACGCCGTGGGCGACGGTGGAACGAAATACCTTGGCTATCAATGCGTTTTTGGGGCACAGATCGTCCGTATACTTCGCCCTGCCCGTGACCTTGTCAAACGCGTCGATGCGCTTGACGCTCTTGCCTACGCTCATAGGTTGCATACCTCCTTATGGTTTGGCCGCTAAGCCGTATCTATCACACAGCGCGCCGCATTGGGGCGCGCAAGATTACTCAAAAAACCTGAAATTTTCCGCGTCAAACAGCCCTTCGTCCGTAAGCCGGATGGCGGGAATGACGGGAAGTGCGAGGAAGGACAGCGTCACGAGCGGATCGCTCTGCCCGCCCGCGCCCAGAGAGGCCGCCGCGTCCAGAAGCGCCCGCTGAATCTCCAGCACCTGCGCCACGGGCGCGTCGGTGATGATGCCCGCGATGGGAAGCGGGAGGCGCGAGAGCACGATGCCCTGCGACACCACGCAGAAGCCGCCGCCGCAATCCACAAGGGATTCCGCGGCGATGCGCATATCCCTGTCGTTATCGCCCACCACCACAAGATTGTGGGAATCGTGCGCCACGGTGGAGGCGATCGCGCCGTTTGTTATGTTCATGCCCTCGACGATGCCAAGGCCGATATAGCCCAGCGCGTGATGCCGTTCGATCACGGCGAGCTTGTTTAAGCCATCGCCGGGCAGGAACAGGCCGTTTTCGCTTCTGACCCGCTTTATCCGCTTTTCTGTGACCAGCTGGCCGGGGATCAGCCCGATTACGGGCATTTCCGCCTTGACGGGCAGATCGAAGGAATGCTCGTCCAAGGGGGCGATATGGACGCTGTTGAATACCTGCGGCGGCAGGACGGGCATATGCGCGGGCGTATCGTCAAAGGGCTTGCCGAAGCGGTTGAACACGCCCACCACCTCGAAATCCTTCAGATCCTTAAAGAGCACCATTTCCGCCTTGTAGCCGGGGGCGATGGCGCCTATCATGTTGAGGCCGTAGGCGCGCGCGGCGTTGTAGGAGGCCATGCGCACCGCCTCCACGGGATCGATGCCGCATTGGACGGCAAGGCGCGCGATGCAGTTGATATGCCCCTCGCGCTGTATGTTTTCGATGTGCTTATCATCCGTGCAGAACATGATATTGTCCGTGGGCAGATGATCTTCCACGATCTTTTTGAGTATTTCGTCTATGCCGTTGGCGGCGGAGCCGATGCGAATGAGCACCTTCATGCCCGTGCGCAGCTTTTCAAGCACCTCGTCATAGTTGGAGCATTCATGATCCGTTGACGGCCCTGCCACGCGATAGGCGTTGAGATCGAGACCCGAAAGCAAAGGCGCGTGGCCGTCGATGGGGCGTTTATCAAACAGGCGCAGCTTATCCAGCATATCCTTGTTGCCGTTGATGGTGGAAACGCTGTCCATCACCTCGCCAAGACCCAGAATACGGCTCTTTCGCATGAACTGCTCCATGTCCTCGGCCAAAAGCGTCGCACCGGAATGCTCAAAGGGCGTGGCTGGGACGCAGGAGGGCATCATGAACAGCACGCGAAGCTGCAGATCGTCCGACAGCTTATAGATCGCCCGTATACCCGCGACGCCCGCGACGTTTGCGATCTCGTGCGGATCCGCGATGATGGTGGTGGTGCCGTGCGGCATGATGACGCGGGCAAAGGAATCCGGCGTGACCATGGAGCTTTCGATGTGGACATGCGCGTCGATAAAGCCGGGGCAAAGATACGCGCCGTGCGCGTCCATCTCCTTTGGCGCTGTGTAGCCGGCGCCAACGCCGATGATGGTGTCCTCATACAAGGCCACATCCGTATGCAAAATCTCCTTGGTGAATACGTTGACCACATTGGCGTTGCGGATCACAAAGGTCGCTTTTCCCGTTCTCGCCGCCTGTATCGGATCGTTTTGCTTCATTTCTGCTTCCTTTCTCCGTTATTCTCTTTGACGTGCCTGCATTTAAAAATAGAACCTGTTTTTATGTTTCCGTACAGTATAGCACAGTTCCCGCTCAAGTGGAATAGTAAAAACCTAACAAAATGTTAGGCTTGCAAAATGTTTTTTATATTTCCTCGGGCGGCAGCAGGGTCGGGGGCGGCGCGGCAGTGACGGGCGGAACGGTTGGCGGTATGGTCGGCGGAACCGTGGGCTCCATCGTAGGCGGCGGGGTCGGTTCCGGCGTCGGCACGGGCGTGGGCGCCTGTGTCGGCATGGGCGTGGGCAC
>JAUNJX010000082.1 GCA_030533005.1 Clostridia bacterium
CACGCCCAAACCGACCCCTGAACCCACGCCCGCGCCCGCTGCTGTTATTGCGCCCGTCCCGGCGCCGACGGCAGTGCCTGCGCCCGTTGCGGCGCCTGTGTCGGACGAGCTGTATCTGGCGGCGCAGCTGGTGGATGAGGAGGCGGGGGCGGACGGTTTTCTGGCTGTTGCCAACGTCATTTACAATCGCGTGCAGGACAGCCGTTTCCCCAACACCATCACGGGCGTTGTGTTCCAAAGCGGCCAGTTTACGCCCGCCGATAATGAAGCGGAGCTGCGTTCCGTCACCCCCAGCGCCGGGGCGATCGCTGCCGTGCAGCAGATATTTGTGGACGGGAATCGCATACTCCCCCTTGAGGTGGTGTATTTCCGCGCGGCCAGCCGTGGGACTACATGGGGGAAGCGCGTCTATTTTGCCACCATCGGCGGCAACGCCTTTTATTCCTAGGAGTGGTAAGCATATGCTGAACATCGTGTTGGTTGAGCCGGAGATTCCGCAAAACACAGGCAATATATCCCGCACCTGCGCCGTCACGGGGACGGCGCTTCATATGGTGCGCCCCTTCGGGTTTGAGCTTTCGGATAAGCAGCTTAAGCGGGCAGGTCTGGATTACTGGCAGGATCTTTCGGTGTTTTATTACGACAGCTTTGAGGAGGTGGAGCAGAAGCATCCAGACGCGCGCTTCTTTCTCCTCTCCACCCATGCCGCCAACAGCTATGCGGACGTGGAGTACCGCGACGGCGATTTTTTGGTATTCGGCAAGGAAACGGCGGGCTTGGGGCCTGCGCTGCTTGCACGGCGCGCGTCTGACGCGGTGCGTATCCCCATGCTTCCCGCGCAGCGTTCGCTGAACCTTTCCAACGCCGTTGCCATCGTTCTGTACGAGGCGTTGCGGCAGCAGGGGTTTCCCTGCCTGCGCTGAACATCGCAAAACTAGAAAAAAACGGGAAAATCCCCGCGATTTCGCTTGACATCTACCCTTTCATTCGGTACAATGTCCAAGTGTGCTTTAGGGTCGGCGATTGCGGCCACAGCCCCGGCAGTGAGAGCGTTCCACTAAGGCGATAACAAATTTACATTACCATTCAGGAGGAAAGCCATGAAGACCTATATGGCCAAAGGCGAGACCCTCGAACGCAAGTGGTACGTTGTAGACGCAAACGGCATGGTGCTCGGCCGTTTAGCCTCTCAGGTCGCCGCTATACTTCGTGGGAAGCATAAGCCGATATATACGCCGCATGTGGATACCGGTGATCACGTCATCATCATCAATGCGGATAAAGTCGTTCTGACCGGCAACAAGTTGGACGGCAAAAAGTATTATCATCACACCGGTTATCCCGGTGGCATCAAAGAAACCACCTATCGAGACATGATCGCCCAGCGTCCTGAGTTCACGGTATACGAAGCGATCCGCCGCATGATGCCCAAAGGCCCTCTGGGTCGCAAGATGCTCAAGAAGCTTCGCGTTTACGCGGGCAGCGAGCATAATCATGAGGCGCAGATGCCCGAAGCGCTCGTACTGAAGAACTAAAGGGAAGGAGAACAAAACAATGGCAGCAACTGCAACGCAAAGTCTCGGAACCGGAAGGCGCAAGAAGTCCATTGCCCGCGTTCGTCTGCTTCCCGGCACCGGCAAGATCACCGTCAACAAGCGCGACATCGAGGAATACTTTGGCTATGAGACCCTCAAGATGATCGTTCGTGCGCCCTTGGTGCTTACGGATCTGCTCGGCAAGTACGACGTCAACGTCAACGTATATGGCGGCGGCTATACCGGTCAGGCAGGCGCGATCCGCCACGGCATCGCCCGCGCCCTGATCAACGCCCAGCCCGAACTGCGTCCGGCGCTCAAGAAGGCAGGCTTCTTGACCCGTGACCCCAGAATGAAGGAGCGCAAGAAGTACGGCCTGAAGGCTGCACGCCGCGCACCCCAGTTCTCCAAGCGTTAATTCGCAATATAGTGAAGAACATAAGGCACAAAGCAACGCTTTGTGCCTTACATTTCAAGAAGGGAGAATGTGTTTATGGGTAAACTATTTGGAACGGACGGTGTGCGGGGCGTAGCCAACGCTGATCTCTCCTGCGAGCTGGCGATGAAGATCGGCGCGGCGGGCGCAAGCGTGCTGACAAGCGCCGTGCACATGCCGCGTATCCTGTTGGGCGCTGACACGCGCCTGTCGGGCGATATGCTGTGTGCGGCTCTGACGGCTGGCATTTGCTCCGTCGGCGGCGATGTGATCGATGTGGGCGTGGTGCCAACGCCCGCCATGGCGTACCTTGTGCGCCAGTACGACGCGGATGCGGCGGTGATGGTGAGCGCCTCCCACAACAGCATGGAGTATAACGGCATCAAGTGGTTCGACTCCAAGGGCTACAAGCTTTCCGACGCCCTGGAGGAAAAGATCGAGGAGATCATTTTGAACGATCTGCCGCTTATCTATCCCACGGGAACGCGCGTAGGCCATGCGATCAAGGCAAGACGCGCGCGGGATCAGTACAAGGATTTCTTAAAATCCAAGGCGCAGGAATGGTTTAACGGGCTTAAGATCGTGCTGGACTGCGCAAACGGCGCGTCCTCCGGCATTGCGCGCGAGGTCTTTTCCGAGCTGGGCGCCGAGGTGCACTCCTTTGCAGACGAGCCTGACGGCAACAACATCAACGACCGCTGTGGCTCTACCCATCCGGAGCGCTTGCAGCAGCTTGTGACGGAGCTTGGCGCGGATGTGGGCTTTGCCTTTGACGGCGACGCGGATCGCATGATCGCTTCGGATGAGTGCGGCAATATCGTGGACGGGGATCGCATCATGGGCATCAATTCCATCGCCATGCACCAACAGGGACGCTTGAGCAAGGATACGCTGGTGATCACCGTCATGTCCAACATCGGCTTAAAAAAAGCCATGGAAGCAAACGGCATCAAGGTGGTGGAAACCAAGGTGGGCGACCGCTATGTGCTCGAGTGCATGCGGGATAACGGCTACAGCATCGGCGGCGAGCAGTCGGGTCATGTGATTTTCCTTGAGCATAACACCACGGGCGACGGTATGCTTACGGCCATCCAGACGCTCAATGTGCTAAAGGCCTCCGGCAAACGCATGTCCGAGCTTGCGCACGTCGTTACCATCTATCCGCAGGTGCTGGTCAACGTGATCGTGGACAACGCGGATAAGGCCAACGCCATGGCCGATGAGGAATTGCAGGGCGTTGTCAAGGGCATACAGAAGGTGCTTGGCGACTCGGGACGCGTACTGGTGCGCGCATCCGGCACGGAGCCGCTCATCCGCATCATGCTGGAAGGGCAGGATGTGAAGCTGATCGGCGAACAGGCCGTGACCATTGCGGACGTGCTCGTGAAAAAGTACAAGGGCAGGATCAAGGAATAAAAGCGAGATAAAAAAACGGGAGGCTGTCGCATGATGCGGCAGCCTCCCGTGTCTGTTTGGGATAGGAAGATCAGAAATCGATCTTCGCGTCGATGTATTCGACCAGCTTTTCGATGGGCAGGCGAATTTGATCCATGGTGTCGCGGTCGCGCACGGTGACGGTGCCGTCCTCCAGCGTGTCAAAGTCGATGGTGATGCATAGCGGCGTGCCGATCTCGTCCTCGCGGCGATAGCGCTTGCCGATCTGACCCGTTTCGTCGTAATCCACGAGAAAGCGCTTGCTAAGCATCGCATAGACCTCGCGCGCCTTGTCGCCCAGCTTGTTCTTTTGCAGCGGCAAGACGGCAGCCTTGTAGGGCGCGAGCGCCGGATGCAGATGCAGCACGTTTCGCACATCGCCGTTTTCCAGCGTTTCTTCGTCATAAGCGTCGCAGAGGAACGCGAGCGCCACGCGGTCGGCGCCAAGGGAGGGCTCCACGCAGTAGGGGATAAAGCGTTCGTTGGTGAAGGGATCCTGATAATCCAGCGGCACGCCGGAATGCTCGCTGTGCGCCTTGAGATCGAAATCCGTGCGGCTTGCAACGCCCCAAAGCTCGCCCCAGCCAAACGGAAAGAGGTATTCGATATCCGTGGTGCCGTTGGAATAATGGGAAAGCTCGGCCTGCTCATGCTCACGAAGGCGCATGTGATCTTCCTTCATGCCCAGCGAGAGCAGGAAGTTTTTGCAGTAATCCTTCCAGTAGCGATACCATTCCATCTCGGTGCCGGGTGCGCAGAAGAACTCAAGCTCCATCTGCTCGAACTCGCGGATACGGAAGATGAAGTTGCCCGGCGTGATCTCGTTGCGGAAGGATTTGCCGATCTGCGCGATGCCGAACGGCAGCTTCTTGCGGGAGGTGCGCTGGATGTTCGCGAAGTTGACGAAAATCCCCTGGGCCGTTTCGGGACGCAGATAGATCTGGTTTGCCGTGTCCTCGTTTACGCCCTGAAAGGTCTTGAACATCATGTTGAACTTGCGGATGGAGGTGAAATCCGCTTTGCCGCATTCGGGACAGACAATGCCCTTTTCGGCAATGTAGGCGGACATTTCCTCATTCGTCCAGCCGTCGGGATGCACGTCTGTGAGGCCGTGAGCCTCTGCATAATCCTCAATGAGCTTATCCGCGCGGAAACGCGCCTTGCAGGACTTGCAGTCCATCAGCGGGTCGTTAAAATTGACCACATGGCCGGAGGCGACCCACGTTTCCGGATTCATGAGGATAGCGGCGTCCATACCTACATTATAGGGGCTTTCCTGCACGAATTTACGCCACCATGCCCTTTTTACGTTGTTTTTGTACTCCACGCCCAGCGGGCCGTAATCCCAGCTGTTGGCAAGGCCGCCGTAGATTTCCGAGCCTGCGAAGATAAAGCCGCGGTTGTTGCAAAGCGCAACGATCTTTTTCATGTCAAAATCTGCCATACTGCACTCCTTCGATAAATGTTACGTTCTGTGCCATGATACCATAATTTTTCGATGCTATCAATCGTTTCGCACACAAAAAACCCTTCGTGCGTATTATGTTGTAGAAAGGGCGCGAAGCGCTGAAAAACAAGGAGGAAATTATGTGGTACGGTAACAATTACTGGTGGATCATCATCCTGATTTTGATTCTTGGCTGGGGCAATGGCAACGGCTGTGGCTGT
>JAUNJX010000029.1 GCA_030533005.1 Clostridia bacterium
TATTTTCCTGCTTATACACCCGATAAATTGTAAAATAGAAATGGATTTTTTGTAACCGGCCTACAGCTGCCAGTTATTATAGAGCGCCTCCGAGTAAATGCAGTAGCCGTTCTTGCCGTTGCGCTTGGCCTCGTACATGGCGGTATCCATACAGGCATAGAGCGCGTTGAAGCTGGTGGCCGCATCGCCCGTCGTGAAGCATATAGCGCCGATGCTTGCCGTAACGTGATGGCCGCCCACGCTGACGTCGGCAATGTTGCTGCACAGGGTCGAACAGCGATCCGCCAGCGTCTGCGCGTCACGGATGTCGCGGATCAACACCATAAATTCGTCGCCGCCAAGGCGGCCGATGAGGTCGTCGCTGCGCAGCGTCTTGTGCAGCGCCCCCACGATAGCCCTTAGCGCTTCGTCGCCAGCGCAGTGACCCTGGCTATCGTTGATGCGTTTGAAATCGTCGATATCCAGCATGATCAGCGCATGCTGCCTGCCATCATCCGGCTGCTGCAAAAGCGCGCTCACGTCCGCCTCAAAAGCCGTACGGATCAGCACCCCAGTAAGCGCATCCCGTTCCATTTTGGAAATGGCCTCATCCTCGCGCATGTGCTGCACGGTAACGTCGATATACATGCACACATACACGAGCTCGCCATCGTAGCCCGCGGCGCGCGACGCCTGATTCATCACCCAGATCACCTTGCCGTCCTTGCGATGGACGCGGAATTCGATCTGAAACCGCTCCAAATTCTGCGCAAGCGCCTCATCCTGCCTCGCAAGCACGAAGGCATAGTCCTCGGCATAGACGAAGCTCTGATATTTTTCCCTGCAAAGCAGCTTGAATTCCTCCGGCGTGTAGCCAAAAAGGGAATAGATGTTGCCGCCTACATAGAGCGGCTCGCCATTGCCCTTGACGGGATAGATCACGGTGCAGCCCGATACCCGCACATCCGCAAGATCGCGGTAATACTGCTGCTCCATCAGCCGTTGCTCGTTTTGCACGGCGGCGGAAATATCCGTGAACATGACATAATAGACATTTTCTTCCAAAACGTTGATGGTCGCGTCGTAACGCACCCAGAGCAGGCCGCCGTCCCGGCGCACGATACGATACCGTCCCGAGGTATACATGCCCGGGGAAAGGGCTTCAAAGCCCTTGCCGCCTTCCCTGCCGTCCTGCGCGAAGGTGATATAGCTTAGATACCCGTAGCACTCATCCTCAAACTGCTCTTTGGTATAGCCGATCATGCTGTAAAACGCGGGATTTGCAAAAATCACGGGATAATCCTTGCGCTTTGCCACCTTGACGATGCCGTTGGTAAGAGAGCTGTATACATCGGTAAGCTCCCTGTCCTTATCCTCCAGCGCCACGCGCAGCTTTTCCGCATCCGCGCGGGCTTCGTCGTTGTTTCGCGCCAGCAGGATAGCCTGCACATCCGACGAATAGGGCGAATCCACCTTATATACATATTGGATCACCCAATGATACAGATGATCCGTCCCCAAATGCCGCTGTTCAAAGGACAAGGTGGTCTCTCCCTGCGCGAATCTTTCCATCAGCGCCTGCCGGGAAAAGAAGTCGTAAAAAGCGTCCCTGTATGCCGAATATACGTCAGGGGCGGTCTGATCCACAAGCACAGTATAGCTGCCCGTGCGCGGCATAGGGCGCGTGACAAAGTCCGCGGAGGGAAAATAGCGATAGGTATTGCGCGTCAAATTAAGCATAATCGCTGTGGGATATGCCTTTTGCATGGCCAGCAGCAGGCTGTCCCGCTCAAAATTGCTGCGGTTAAGCCTTGCCTGTTGCAGCTGATAGATCAAAAAGCCCATAGCTGCAAGAAGAACGCAGCCGCAAAGTATGACTGCCCATGTGCGCTTCACGGCGCCGACGGCGCCCGCCAAAAACAGATACGCAAGGCAGCAAACGCAAACCGCACATTCCAGAATAAGCAGAATGTGCACATGTGCGGGAAATGACATTTTGTCGTGTTTATCCCACATACTCACCGCTATACGCTCCTCATGCAAACTTGCGTAAGTCCGATAAGCCGTGCAAGGAAGCTGCACGGCCGTTACAACAAAACAGGAAAAGGATCAGGCGTTCATGCACTTTTCCAGTGCGGCCATGCGCAGGCAAAGGCAGAAAACCTCCATGGCGTCGCGCAGCTCCTCGATGGGCGGAAAGCTGGGCGCAATGCGGATGTTGCTGTCCTGCGGATCCTTGCCATAGGGGAAGGTCGCGCCCGCACCCGTCATCACCACGCCCGCCTCCTTGCAAAGGGCAAGCGTGCGCTTTGCCGTGCCCGGCATAGCGTCTACGCTGACAAAATAGCCGCCCTTGGGCCGGTTCCACGCGGCGATATCCAAGGGAGCGATCTTCGTATCCAGCGCTTGAAGCACGGCGTCAAAGCGGGGCTTGAGCACGGCCGCATGACGCTTCATGATCTCCAGCGTATGCGCCTTGTCCTTCAGATAGCGCACATGGCGCAGCTGGTTCACCTTGTCATAGCTTATGATCTGTACGGTCAAAAGTTTCTGCATATAGGCAAGATTTGCTTCGCTTGCCGCCATCACGGAAATACCGCTGCCGGGCAGCGTGATTTTGGAGGTGGAGGCAAATTCAAAAGGCATATCCGCATTGCCCGCCTCCGCGCACAGGGACAGGATATCCGCAAAGGGCACAAAATCCCCCTCAAATTCATGCACGCAATACGCATTGTCCCACATAAGCAGGAAATCCGGCGCAGCGGGCTTCATCGCGGCGATTCTGCGCACGACCGCGTCCGTATAGATCACGCCGCCGGGATTGGAATACTTGGGAACGCACCACATGCCGCGCACCTCGGGATCCTTGACGAGTTCCTCCACCATGTCCATATCCGGGCCGTCCGCCGTCATGGGGATGACGATCATTTCAGCGCCAAAGGTCTCAGTGATCTTAAAATGCCGGTCATAGCCGGGCGCGGGGCAAAGGAACTTGACGCGCGGAAGCTTGCACCAGGGTTTTTCGCTGTGCAAAAGCCCGTGCGTATACGCCTTGGATATGGTGTCGAACATGAGCTGCAGGCTCGCGCTGCCGCCGATAAAGGTCTGCTCCGGGCGCACACCCAACAGCTCCGCAAAGTACCTGCGCGCCGCGGGAATGCCCATAAGCTCGCCATAGTTGCGCACATCCAGCCCGTCGTCAAAGCAATCCGCCGCGTCGGCGATCACCGTAAGGATATCGGACACGCCGTCGAGCTGTTCCTTGCCAGGCTTGCCGCGCGCCATGTTCAGCTTAAGATTCTTGCCCTTGGCGCTTTCATAGGCGGCGCAAACGGCGTCATATTCCTTCTTCAACGCATCCTGCGTCATTTGGGGATAGGGTGTTGTCATGCTTTCGCTTCCTCCAGCTTTAAATATTCGTCGGCAAACACGTCTGCCGGTAAGGGTTTGTTATAGAAATAGCCTTGTGCTTTGATATTGCCGACCTCGTGCAGCGCCTCCGCCTGCTCCGCCGTTTCCACGCCCTCCGCAATGCAGTCCGCGCCGTTTTCGTTGCAGATGCGAAGCGTACTCTCCACAATGGAGCGGCTAACGTTGTTGGTCACGATATTGTTGATGATGGACTTGTCCACCTTGACCGCGTCAAAGCGTACGTTTGCAAGCACCGCCATGCTGGAATAGGCGGAACCGAAATCGTCCAGCGCAAGGCGGAAGCCGTTTTTCCTGAACTGGCTGCATGCGCGCGCGATGGTGGCATGCTCAAGCTCGCCTATGCTCTCCGTGATCTCGATCTCAATCAAATTCTGCGGCACGTCATAACGGTTGAATATCTCCAGCGTGGTCTCCAGCGCCTTGGGATCCAGAAGCGTGGCACGGGAATAATTGACCGATACCGGCACGATGCGCTTGCCGTCGCGCTTCCACTCCTGCATCTGCCGGAGCGTCTCGTTGAGCACAAAGAAATCCAGCTCCCGTATGGCGTGCCCGCGTTCAAACACGGGAATGAATTCCTGCGGCCCCACGATGCCGCGCTGGGGATCGAACAGGCGCACAAGCGCCTCCGCGCCCACGATCTCGCCGGTAGAAACATTGGCCTTGGGCTGGAACCATACCCTGAAGCGCTTGGCCTCAAGATGCTCCAGCAGCACGCGCAGCGCTTCGGATTTCATATGCTTGCTGCCGTGCACCTCATTAAGATAATACGATTGTTTGGAAAGCGTGGCAAGCTTTACGGAATGATCCAGCATCTTAAGCATGTTGATATCGCTGTCCGCCCATGTGCAGCCGATGCTCATGCGGCCGGGATACACGGTGTCGAACACCCTGCGTATGCTCTCGCAGCGCTTGGTGAACTCGTCATGCGTGATGTTCATGCACAGCACCAGCAGCTCGTCGCCGGAATAGCGGTAGATCTCGTTCAGGCGGAATTCGCCCTTGATGGTGGACGCGCAGAAGCGGATCAGGTTATCGCCATAGTCCATGCCCATTTCCTGATTGACCTGCGAAAGACCGTTGATATCCGAGAAAAACACGCCCAAGGCGCTTATAGCGTCCCCGTTTGTCTTTTTGACAACGGACATGCACGCCTCGCGGTTGAGCAATCCCGTCAGCCTGTCAAACTGTCCGCCATTGTGCGCCGTTGCGACGGCAACGTTCTTGCGGTGCGCCGCTACCAGCACGGAGGAAAGCATGACAAGCATCGCCGTCTCGCCAAAGTGCGCCTCCGCGTTCTCTATGCACAGGCATCCCAGTGCGCTATCCTTATCGAGAAACGGAATCACGCTAAGGTTCCATACGCCGTCCTTGGACAATGTCTCCTGCGGCGCTGCGCCGCCCAAGAGCGCTATGCGCTTTTCCTCCAGCGCGCGCTGCATGGCCGGATGCTTCTCAATGGACATTTTTCTCGCGTGCTCCAGCGCGGCGGTCTTGCCGTAAGCCGTCCACTCCCGGCTGCCCTCCTCCATGCCCGGCGATTGGCGGAGCGCTACGATATAGACGCGCGCCGCATTATAATATTCGCCCAACACGTTCATCATTTCGCTGGTGGCGTCGTTATAGGATTCGTTTTTCAAAAGGGCGGCAAGACAACGCGCATACGTCTCGCTTTCGTCCTTGGTCAGCGGACATTCCGCGTCCGCGTCAAAGCATGAGAAGCTGCTCTGTATCGTCTCGCTGTCGGTTCTTGCCGAATATACATGGATACGCTCCTTGGAGCGCCCCGCCATGCCACAGGCGCGTATGGCCTGCGCGTAGAGATTTTCCGCATCCGCCTCCCGGCAGCTTGCCATGGCGATGCCCACATAGAGAGACAGCGGCTCCGATACGCTTACAGCGTCCCGCATGCGCTCTACATTGTCGATCAGATCCCGCACCAGCATCTCCGCCTTTTTGCGGGAGGCGGAGGAGGGGATAAATATGGTAAAGCGGTAATCATCATCCCGGCCGACGACGCAATCCTCATCCAGCAGGAAGCGGAACAGCCGCCCAAGGGAAAGGATCGCGCGGCTGCCCATGGAATAGCTGATCTTTTCCACGACGTCCCGCAGGCTGGAAAAATCCACCGCCACCATAGCGCAGATGCGATTGGGCGAGCTCGCCTCGCTTAGCACATGCTGGGCAAGCGCATGGGCGGTATTTTTTGTATACAGACGCGTTTCGGGATCGCGTTCCACCCGTACGGGCAAGGACAGCTCCCAACGCTTGATGCGATCCACGTCCTGAATATAGGCAAAGCCATACAGATCGCCGCTGACCGGCTCCGCGATGAGCACGCAGGAAAGCGTCGCCCAGCGCACGTTGCCGTTCTTATCCTTGCGGCGGTAGGTCGCCATCGTCCAGTCGCTGCCATGATCGTAGGCGTTGCGTATCGTGGAAGGCGACATCTTGGCGCAATAGCGCGCAATATCCTCATCGTTGACCATGGTGCGGATGTTTTCTTCAAACATGTCCTGCGCCGTGAGTAGGGGAAAGCCCTCCAGCAAGCTGGTTTCCCCGATATAGCATTGTTCCACGCTGTCCCGCGTAAGATTGACCTGCACGGCGGCGATCAGCCGGTGCCGGATAGCGTCGTTCAGCTTTTTTTCCTGCGTAAATCTTGATTTTTCGATCAGAATGTTGGGAAAGCGTTCGGAAATGCCGACAGCCTTGAGCGGCTTGCCGTTTTGGTCATAGTGCATGCGGTAGGAAAGCTTGATCCAGCTAAATTTGTTGGATTCAAACTGGCGCATGACGCCCGCGCATTGATCCTCCGCCTTGCCCGCAAGCATACCCTCAAAGAAAGCGGTGATATCGGGAACGGATTCCGGGTATACCCAGTTGTGCTCCGTAAAGCAGCCCGGCACGCCCACGAATTTGAATTTGTCGTTGTATCGAAGCTCCTTTGCATCCCAAAGACGATAGGTGGCGGTCGGTATATCCACCTCCCAAAGCTGCGCCTTCATGCGATCCAGCGCCAGATTGAGCTGTTCGCTGCCCCACGCAAGCGTTTCTGCCGTGTGCGTAGCCTGCGTGATATCCGTGATCACGCAGAGCATCACCGGCATATCCATCGATTCATAGGGGACGCGCACCGCGCGCATATGACGGTGAAAGGTTTGTCCGTCCGCCGCAATGCGGTAGGTACATTCCACATACGCTTCCGTAAGCGCGCCTTCCCGGATCGTTTTTTCTATTCTTTCCCTGTCCTCTGCAATCAAACAGTCGAGCGGATCCTTGTCCACCGTCCCGCCGCGGGAGCCGGGCAAATCCATATAGCCGGGGCTGGTATAAACATGGGTCAGACGCTCGTCCACCCCGATAAGGCGCACACCGCCACTCATGCAGTCCAATAATTTCTGAAATTGGATCGACGAGAGCGCATCCATTTCCGTTACATGCGTCGATGGGGTGTTTTTCATGATAAAAATAGCTCCCAACGTGTTATGGCGGCGCAGACACGCGGATACACCCAACGCCCCATGGTCATAATGATATTATATTATCATAAAGCGAAAACGTTTTCACGACTATTTTCATGAAATGCGCATAAAATGTAATATATAGTTACTGCATACTTGTATACAATGATTCATGTATGCTATAATGCGGTCAATGGAACGCACCCAGCATAATCTAAGGAGGAACAAGCGCTTATGAGCCGCCTGACGTATGATACGCACTCGAATCTGCTCAAGGAGAATTATTACACCTACACCGTACAGGATGTGCCGGAACCGAATCTGTTCAACGATTTTTTCGATTATGAGCAGATCCCCCGCGTTGCCTTCAACCAGCGCCTCGTCCCCATGCACATGCCGGATGATATTTTCATCACGGATACCACCTTTCGGGACGGGCAGCAGTCCCGCGAGCCGTTCACACCCAAGCAGATCGCGCAGATCTACAGCTATTTGCACAGGCTTTCCGGCCCGCACGGCGTCGTGCGCCAGTGCGAATTCTTCGTCTACAGCGAGCAGGATCGAAGGGCGATCGAGCTTTGCCGCCTCAAGGGCTATAAGTTCCCCGAAATCACCACTTGGATTCGCGCCACGGAAAAGGATTTTGATCTGGTCAAGGAGCTTGGCGTAAGCGAAACGGGCATTCTCGTAAGCTGTTCGGACTATCACATTTTCAAAAAGCTGAATATGACGCGCAAGCAGGCCATGGATCAGTACCTTTCCGTCGTGAAGATGGCGCTGGATCGCGGCATCCGCCCCCGCTGCCATTTTGAGGATATCACGCGCGCCGATTTTTACGGCTTCGTCGTCCCGTTTGCACACGCCCTCCATGAATTGAGCGAGGATGCGGGCATCCCCATCAAGATCCGCTGCTGCGACACATTGGGTCTGGGCGTATCCTATCCGGGCGCCTCGCTGCCCCGCAGCGTCCCGGGCATCATCTACGGCCTGCGCCATTACGGCAACATCAACAGCACCTTGCTTGAATGGCACGGTCACAACGATTTCTATAAGGTCGTAACCAACGCGGCCTCCGCGTGGCTCTACGGCGCGTCCGCCGTGAACTGCTCCATCCTCGGCATAGGCGAACGCACGGGCAATTGCCCGCTGGAGGCCATGGTGATGGAATACTGCTCGCTGCGCGGCCGTTCGGACGACATGGAGCTTTCCGTGCTCACGGAGCTTGCGGACTATTTCACCAACGAGATCGGCTATGACATACCGCCCCAGACCCCCTTTATGGGTCGTGACTTCTGTTCCACCCGCGCGGGCATCCATGCGGACGGGCTGCAAAAGGATGCACGGATCTATAGCATCTTCGATACCGGCACCATTCTCAATCGCCCCAACGTGGTCAAGGTGGACGCGCACAGCGGCTTAGCCGGCATCGCCTACTGGATGAACCTGAACCACATTCTGCCGCAGGACGTACAAAAAAGCGACCCGCTGGTGGCCGCTGTAAAGGAAAAGGTGGACGCGCATTACGACGCGGGCCGCACCACAGCACTAAGCGACGCCGAGATGCAGGAAATCTGCGACGCAATCCTCACCGAATCTGCCCCGTCCCGTGAATGACGTATTTGTAGCTTGTAAGCTCCTTTAATCCCATAGGGCCGCGGGCATGCAGCTTTTGGGTGGAAATGCCCATTTCGCAGCCCAGGCCAAACTCCCCCCCATCCGTAAAGCGGGTGGACGCATTGACATACACCGCCGCGCAGTCCACACAGGACACGAACAGCGCGGCGGTTTTTTCATCCTCCGTCACGATGCACTCGCTATGCCCCGTGCCAAAGCGTTGGATATGCGCCATGGCCTCTTGCACGCCGCTTACCACCTTCACCCCAAGGATATAGTCCAAATGCTCCACGGCGAAATCATTCTCATCGGCGGGCGTGCCGCCGATGCACGCGTTTGCCGCCGCGTCCGTGCGCAGCTCCACAGGCACAAGGCCGTCCTGCTGCCGCTTTGCGATCAGGCGTTCGCGCAGCCGCGGCAAAAACGCTTCGGCAACCGCCGCATGCACCAAGCAGGTCTCCGCCGCGTTGCACACGGAGGGACGGCTGGTCTTTGCGTTTTCGATGATATCGAGCGCCATCTCCAAATTCGCCGCCGCGTCCACATAGATGTGGCATACCCCTGTACCCGTCTGGATGCAGGGCACGATGGCGTTGTCCACGCACGCGCGGATCAGCCCCGCGCCGCCGCGCGGGATCAACAGGTCGATATATCCCACCGCCCGCATCATTTCGTTGGCGCTTTCCCGCGAGGTATCCTCCACAAGCACCACCGCATCCTCGGGCAGCCCCACCATGGAAAGGCCCTCCCGCAATGCCGAAACGATCGCGTGGGCGCTGCGCCACGCCTCCTTGCCCACCCGCAGCACGCAGGCGTTGCCGCTTTTGACGCACAGCGCCGCAGCGTCCGAGGTCACGTTGGGGCGGCTTTCATAGATGATGCCGATCACGCCCAGGGGCACGGCAAGCTTCTCGATCAAAAGGCCGTTGGGGCGCTCGATGCGTTCGTAGCAAACGCCCACGGGATCGGGAAGCGCCGCCACCTGCCGCAGCCCCTCCGCCATGCCCGCAATGCGCGCGGGCGTGAGCGTAAGGCGATCGATCATGGTGTCGCTGATATGCCCTTGCGCCTGTTCGACGTCCGCCGCGTTGGCGCGCAATATTTCGGCCGACGCCCTGCACAGGGCGCCCGCCACGTTGTTGAGCGCCAAATCCTTGGTTTTCGTATTCGCCGTGGCGATGGCGGCGGCCGCCGCCCTTGCACGCCCTAAAAGCTGTAGGGTTTCCGTCATTTCTCTTTCCTCCCGATAAAGCGCGTGCCGACGGGCTTCCCCTCGGCAATGTCATAAAGCAGCGCCGGATGCGCGCCGTTTGCGATGATCATATCCGTGCCGGAGCGCGTGGCGATCTTGGCCGCATGGAGCTTTGTCTCCATCCCGCCGGTGGCCAGACCCGAGCCCGCGCCGCCCGCCAGCGCCTCCACCGCCGGGGTGATCGCCTCCACCACGGGGATAAGCGTCGCCGCCGCGTCCTTGCGGGGATCGGCGGTATACAGCCCGTCGATATCCGAAAGCAGCACGAGCAAATCAGCCCCTACGCTTTCCGCGACGATCGCCGCCAGCGTATCGTTGTCGCCTATACCCAGCTCCTCCGTGGCGACGGTGTCGTTTTCGTTGACGATGGGCAGCGCGCCAAGCTCCAGCAGCCGGAAGATGGTGTTTCTGAAATTCTGGTGCCGCCTCTCGTCCTCCACGTCCGAGCTGGTCAGCAATATCTGCGCCACGGTATGGCAGTATTCGGCAAATTCCTTGTCGTAGGTATACATCAGCTCGCACTGCCCCACGGCGGCAGCAGCCTGCTTGGTGGGTGTATCCTTGGGGCGTTCCTTGAGGGAAAGCTTGCCCACCCCCATGCCGATAGCGCCGGAGGAGACCAGTATGATCTCGTGACCCGCGTTTTTCAGGTCGCTTACGACCTTGCACAAAAGCTCCACCTGCCGTATATTCAGCCTGCCGCTCGCGTGCGCCAAGGTGGACGTCCCTATTTTGACAACGATGCGCATAATTTGCCTCCGCCGTCCCCGCTTGGCGGGGCTTCGGCTCTTATATATAGTTTTATATAGGATACAGGATGGCAGCCTAAAAATCCACCTCTATTTTATGCGATCCAAGCCAAAAGCAGCCACGCGGGCACTTGCCAACAAAACGCATATGTTGTATAATGCTTGAGATCAATCAAAGGAGATACTGTATTCATGAAGAGAATCAAGACCCTTGAAACCCGTGATTTGAACAAGAGCGTGACGACCGGCGGCTGCGGCAATTGCCAGACCTCCTGCCAGTCCGCCTGCAAGACCTCCTGCGGCGTTGCCAATCAGGCCTGCGAAGGCAAGAAGGACTAACCTATTCAACTGCAAAATTGCCGCCTTTTGCACAGGCGGCAATTTTATTGTACGGAGAAAACATCTATGATCCATCAATACAAGCTCAACGGTTACAATATCGTGCTGGACGTATACAGCGGCTCCGTCCACAGCGTGGACGACGTGGCGTACGATATCATTGCGATGTTTGAGGACACCCCCGCCGACGAGATCGTCGCGCGCATACGGGAAAAATACCCCAGCGTCCCCAAGGCGGATATCCGGGAATGCCTGCAGGATATCGAAAGCCTTAAGGCCGCGGGCAAGCTGTTCACTTCCGACGCGTTTGCAGACCGCGCCCCCGCCTTCAAGGCAAAGACCAGCGTATTAAAGGCGCTTTGCTTGCATGTGGCGCACAGCTGCAACCTCGCGTGTTCCTATTGCTTCGCGGGGCAGGGCGAATACAGCGGCGAAAACGCCCTCATGTCTTACGATGTGGGCAAACGCGCGATGGATTTCCTCGTTGAAAATTCCGGCGCGCGCACGCACTTGGAGGTGGACTTTTTCGGCGGCGAGCCGCTTTTGAACTGGGACGTGGTCAAGCGCCTCGTGGCCTACGGGCGGGAGCTTGAAAAGACCACGGATAAGCACTTCCGCTTCACCCTCACCACCAACGGCGTGCTGCTGGACGATGAGGTGACGGATTTTTGCAATAAGGAAATGTACAACGTCGTGTTGAGCCTGGACGGGCGCAAGGAGGTACACGACCGCTACCGCGTGGATCGCGCGGGCAAGGGCAGCTATGACCGCATCGTTCCCGCCTTCCAGTCCTTCATCCAAGCGCGCGGCGACAGGGAATACTATGTGCGCGGCACCTTCTCCCGCTTCAACACGGACTTTTTGCGGGATATCCTGCACATGACCGATCTGGGCTTTGATAAGCTGAGCATGGAGCCGGTCGTGAGCAAGCCGGACGAGCCTTGGGCGCTGCAAGAGGACGACCTTCCCGTCGTGTACAAGCAATACGAGGAGCTTGCCACGCTCATGCTGGAACGGGAAAAGGAAGGCCGCCCCTTCACCTTCTACCACTACATGATCGACCTAAAGAACGGCCCTTGCATCTACAAGCGCATCTCGGGCTGCGGTTCGGGCACGGAATATCTGGCCGTCACGCCGCAGGGCGAGCTGTATCCCTGCCATCAGTTCGTGGGCGACCCGCGCTTTTTGATGGGCAGCATCTATGAGGGCGTTACCAACACCGCCCTGCAGGAGGAATTCCAAGGGTGCAGCGTATATGCCCGCGAGGGCTGCAAGGATTGCTGGGCCAAGCTCTACTGCGCGGGCGGCTGCGCTGCCAACGCCTATCACACCACGGGCAGTCTCACGGGCATATACGAATACGGCTGCAAGCTGTTTCGCAAGCGCATAGAGTGCGCCATCATGCGAAAGGTCGCGCAGGCGGAGGAGGAATAGGCGATATTTGATATCCTCGCGCTTAAAATACAGAAACGTCGATAGAAATCCCGCCAAGGACACCAGGGCGATCAGCCCCACCGAAAGCCAAGCGGCATAGCCAGTTTCCCCAAGCCTGCCGCTTACGAGGAAAAAGGTGGCCGTCCAAGGATACAATGCGCCAAGATCTTGATTGCAAAGCGCCGCGCTCCCCATGACCATGCCTGCGGAGAGGATCATGGGCGCAACGAGGCTCTTTGTTTTTTGCGCGAGAAACGCAAAGGGCGAAACGGTCAAGAACATCAGCAGACCGCCCCCAAAGAACGTCAGCAGCCATCGCCCCGCAACCGCCATGGAAAAGCCCGTCAGGCCGAATATGGCGTGGTACAGCGCGGACAGCGCCAATATACCCGCCCATGTAACGAAGGTCAGCAGCATGATCCACAGCAGCAGCGCGCAGAACTTTCCCGCCACGAGCTTCTCGCGCCGCACGGGAATGGGCAATATGGTCTTAAGCGTCCTTTCCGTGTACTCGCGGCTGAAAAGGTACGCCGTGATCGCCACATAGATGAGCATGTTCATCAGCAGCATCACATACAGCAGGCTGTCGTTATAGATATTGGCGAGCGTGAAAACGCGTTCCGGGTGTTCAAAATGCGTTTGCAGCGCCTCAAGCAGCATCATCACGGGCGTAGCCAATGCCCCAAGCATGCTTAAAAACAACATTTTCGCGCGTTTGAGCTTCAGTAATTCACAGTACAACAGATCAAGCAATGCCGCCACCTCCGATCAAATCCGAAAAATAATCCTCCAGCGTTTCTTCCACCACGCTGATATGCGTAACGTGCAACCCGTTTTCCACCAGCACCCTGTTGACTTCGCCACGATCCGGTATTGGGTCATAAATTCTGATCACGTTCTCCTCCGCCGCACAATCCGTAACGCCGCACACCTCCCGCAGCAGCGCCGTGCCTTTCGCCGCATCGGATACATGAAATACCGTATAGCGCCGCTTATGCCGGTGCAGCGCCGCCATGTCCGTCTCCTGTATCAAGCGTCCCGTGTGCATGACGCCGACCACGTCCGCAATCTGTTCGATCTCGCTCAATACATGGCTGGAGATCAGGATCGTGGTTCCCCGCTCCCTGCTAAGTTCGGATAGAAACGTCCGTATCTCTGCGATGCCGATGGGGTCAAGGCCGTTGATGGGCTCGTCCAAAATGAGCAGCTCCGGCGCGTGCATGATAGCGGCTGCGATTCCCAATCGCTGCTTCATGCCCAGCGAATAATCGGAAAAGGGCTTTTTGCGTTCCTTTTGTAAGCCAACGGTATGCAAGGCCGAGCGTATCTGACCTTCCTCCACGCAGCCGCGCAGGCGGGCTAGAAGCCGCAAATTTTCGTAGGCGGTCAGATTTTCATAGAAGCCCGGCGTTTCGATGATGGAGCCGATCCGCCGGTAGGTCTTGCGCTGCTCCTTCGCGCAGTCCTCGCCAAACAAGCGGATGCGACCCGCCGTTGGGCGCGCAAGCTGCAAAAGCAGCTTCATGGTCGTGGTCTTACCCGCCCCGTTTCGGCCAAGCAGGCCATAGATGCTTCCCCTTGGCACATGCAGCCCCACGTCGTCAACGACTGCGGAAGCGCCGTATCGCTTGGTAAGCCCTTGTGTCTCTATCACATATTCCATACGTCTGTTTCCTTTCTTTGGCGCACCTGTTCGCGCTGCGCACAGCGTAAGCGCGCGGACGAAAAAGCGCAAGAAACCTGCCGTCACATACCAAAAAAGCCGCCGACACGAATCGTGTCAGCAGCCTTTCTATAGGGAATCGCGCGCGTTTTATCGGGATTTCATCTGTTTGCTCCACAGCAGCACCTTCATGATGAACAGCAGGAACAAAAACGTAGTCGCATACGGTTCCCTTGCCGCCGTAAAAAAGAGGATCGCAAAAACGCCAAGCGCCAAGGAGCATTTGGCGCTACGGCTGCGCCACGCATCCTTCTCCATGCGAAGCGCCAAAAGCTGCACGGCGCCTAAAGCGATCATAGCGGTCAAAACGCTCCAATACACGATCAGATTCGCCTTGGTCGTATCCGTAAACGCCAACAAATTGACGGCGCGGATATAAGAGCCCTCGTGATTCCCATACAGGGGGAGGAAAACGCACGCCGCCGCCATCAGATCCAGCAGCCCGTAGATCAACGCATACAGCCTCCCCATATTGTCGCGGTTTTCTTTTGCGGCAAGGGTCAGCAGCTCGTCGCCGGATAAAAGCGCATCGATAGAGATCGAAAAAAGGCCGGATATCGCCTTGAGCGATTCCAAGTTGGGATACCCCTTGCCGCTTTCCCATTTGGAGACGGCGGTACGCGACACATACAGCTTTTGCGCAAGCTGCTCCTGCGTCAGATCGTGTTGTTTTCTAAGCTGCTGCAGCTTTTCGCCAAATTCCACATTGCGCTCCTTCCGTTAAAAAGGCCGCCCTTTTTATGAGCAGCCTCTTGGATCGGCCATGATCAGCCCGCGTACACCACATACCCGTCCCTGCGGGGCTTGGGCTGGGGATACTCCCCCTCGATATAGCCCAGCGCGCAGATGCCCACGCCCATATACTTATCGTCCACGCCCCACTTTTGCAGCAGCGCGCGGCCATCTTCCTTCTCAAACATCTCTTTGGCGCGGTTGATCCAGCAGCTGCCAAGACCCAAGGCGTGCGCGGCGTTCATCAGGTTGCCCATCACAAGGCTTGCATCCTGCACGGAATTGGGGTTATCCCTTTCCGCCATGACGACGATGGCCGTAGGCGCGCCGTAAAAGGGGTCAATGTCCCTGCCCCACACAGCCGCGTTCATTTTGGAGAGCGCTTTGACCTTTGCTTCGTCCTGCACCACGATCATGAGCGGGGACTGCTTGCCCATAGCCGTGGGCGCGTAAACGCCGCACTGCAGTATCGCGTCAAGCTCCTCTTTCTTGATCTGCTCATCCTTATAGCTTCGGATGCTTCTTCTTTCCAACAGGTCTTTGATGGTCTCTTTCATGGGTATCCCTCCTTCTTTTAGTCCGCGTTCTTCATGCGGCGTTCGATGTCGCGTTTGGCGTCGCGCTCAGCGATATCGTGCCGCTTGTCATAGAGCTTTTTACCCTTGGCCACCGCGAGCTCCATCTTGACAAGCCCGTTTTTGATGTAAAGCTGAAGCGGGATCAGGCTGTAGCCGTCGGTCTGTGTGAGCACCTTGAGTTTGCGTATTTCGGATTTATGCAGCAGCAGCTTGCGGGTGCGGAAAGGGTCGCAGTTGAAGATGTTTCCCTGCTCATAGGGGCTGATATGCATGCCGATCACAACCACCTCCCCGTCCTTGACGATGGCGTAGGCGTCCTTGATGTTGCACTTGCCCCCGCGTATGCTTTTGACCTCTGTCCCCACAAGCGCGACGCCGCACTCATAGGTATCCTCAATAAAATATTCATGGCGTGCCTTGCGGTTTTGCGCAACGCTCCGCGTCCCCTGTTTTATGGGCATAGACCCACCTCCCGTTGGTTTGAGTATACCTTTATGCTTTGATTTTCGCAACACCTTTGCGGCGATACGACGGCTTGCGCTTATTGCCGTTTTTGCCGCTTGCAGGCTGCACGCCCTTGGCTTTAGGCGTTTTTTCGCCCTCATAGAGCAGAAAATCCACATTGGCGTTTTCCAGATCCACCCCTGCCACCTTGATGCGCACCTGATCGCCCAGCCTGAACACGCGCTTTGACGCCCTGCCCACTACGCGGAAGTTTTTTTCATCATAGGTGTAGTAATCGCCCTCAATCGAAGCGATCCTCACCAAACCCTCCACCGTATTGGGCAGCTGTACGAAAAAACCGTATTGTGTCACCCCGGCAATGATGCCCGTTTCCACAGCGCCGATATGCCCCTGCATATATTCGGCCTTCTTGAGGTCGTCCGCCGCGCGTTCGGCCTCCACCGCCGCCACCTCCCGCGCGGAGGTATGCCGCGCGATCTCGGGCAGATTGTTCGTCCACTTCTCCGCCCGCTTTTCGTTCATCTCGCCGTGAATGATCTGTTTGACGATGCGGTGCACCACCAAATCGGGATACCGGCGGATGGGCGAGGTAAAGTGGCAATAGCAATCCATGGCAAGGCCAAAGTGGCCAAGGCAGGTCTCGCAATAGCGCGCCTTTTGCAGGGAGCGCAGCGTCACGCGGCTGATGATGTTCTCCTCCTTGGTGCCCTTTGCCCGATCCAGCACCCGTTGCAGCGTGACGGGCTTGACGTTGGTGATGTTCTTGATGCCATAGCCCATGGTACCAAGGAAGGTATTGAGGGCTTGCAGCTTTTCCTTGGCCGGCTGCTCGTGCACGCGATAGAGCATGGGTACGTTCTGTTCAAACATATGCGAAGCCACGGTCTCGTTGGCCGCCAGCATAAAATCCTCGATCATGCGGTTGGCCTCGCCCCGCTCGTTCAAGCATACATCGACGGGCTTCCCCTGCTTATCCAGCACGATCTTGCTTTCGTCCAAATCAAAATCGATGCTGCCGCGCTTGACCCGCCGCGCCCGAAGCGCTTCGGCCAGCGTCTGCATGTCTTGGAGCATCGGCCACACATCCGCGTAGCGCGTTTGCATGGCTTCGTCCCCCGCGATCATGGCGTTGACGTCCTTATAGGTCATGCGGTGCGCCGTTTTGATGATGGTCTCGGCCAAGCGATGGGATAGAATCCTTCCATCCGCCGCCACCTCCATGATGCAGGAGAGCGTGCACTTGACCTCGCCTTCGTTGAGGGAACAAACGCCGTTGCTGATCTGTTTGGGAAACATGGGTAGCACCCGGTCGGGGAAATAGACGCTGGTGCCCCGCTTGTAGGCTTCCTTGTCAAGCGGCGTGCCCTCCAGAACATAGTGGCTCACATCCGCGATGTGCACGCCCAAGAGATAATTACCGCAATCCAGCTTGGTTAGCGATATCGCGTCATCCAGATCCTTTGCGTCCTCGCCGTCGATGGTGATGATGCTCCATGCGCGAAGATCCTCCCTGCGGGCGATCTCGTCCCGCCTTACCGGCTTATTGAGCCGCCGCGCCTGATCCACCAGACCCTTTGCAAACTCGTCCGGCAAATCCATGCGGCGGATCACCGAAAGGATGTCCGTCCCCTTTTCGTTCTTAGCGCCCAGCACCTCTGTGACGCGCCCCAATAAAGGACGCCGCCCGTCGGGGTACTGCAATATGTTCGCCACGACCTTTTCGCCCGTCTTGGCGCCGCCGTTTTCGCCGCGCATGATAAGCACGTCCATATAGAGCTTCGCATCGTCCGGCACCACATAGCCGTCCTCGCCGTCCGCTTCATAGGTGCCCACGATGCGGTGCTGCGCGCGCACGGCGATGAGTACGACCTCCGCCTCCTCGCTGCCGTTGCGGCTGGTGGCGTCCGTCTTTCGCACCCATACC
Source organism: Clostridia bacterium (assembly GCA_030533005.1). Taxonomy (GTDB): domain Bacteria; phylum Bacillota; class Clostridia; order Christensenellales; family CAG-138; genus JAQVRG01. The sequence continues at coordinate 17,686 of JAUNJX010000029.1, forward strand.
ATATCGCCGTTCATCACGCCATGCATGCTCTCCGCCGGCACAAACAGGTCGGGCGTTCCGTCAGCCGGGATAAAGAAGCCGTAGCCTCTTGGATTGCCCTGCATGCGCCCATAGATCAAGCCCGTCTGCTCAGGCAGCGCGAGCTTCTTTTTGCGCGTCAGCAACAGCCGCCCGCTTGCAAGCATGCGCTCTATCGCGGCCGCCGTCGCTTCCTCCTCCTTTATTTCCTCCATCAGCAGCTCGGTAGCCGACGGCCCCAGCCTGCGAATGGCCTCGATCAAGGCATTTTCTATTCTTTGATTTTCTTCCATTTCGTTCCTCCTGTTCTCTCTATCTTTGCCGTGTCAACGCAAAAATATAAAAAGAGTGTGCGGCACGTTTGCAGCACACTCCGAACCCTTATCGTTACTCAGGCCACGATCATCATAACGATCGAGATCACCGCGATGATCACGGCGCTGGCGATCGTGATGTTCTGTAGCTTTGCTTCCTTGCTCGCAGCCTTGCCGCGGGAACCGAAGGACTGCGTATCGCCGCCGAAGGCGCCACCCAAGCCGCCGCTTTTGGATTTCTGCATAAGCACCACGACGACCAGTACGATCGCTACGACGACGAGCAGGATGTTAAGGATAGTCTGCAAAGTTTCCATTCGTATCTCCTCTTTCCACCATATACCCCAAGGCATATACCCCGAGGGGTCGTTTTTCAACTGCAAGCGGTATTATATCATGCACAATAGCAGAGCGCAAGGACTTTTTCGTGCTATTGCGCGAAGAAACGCCGCTTATTCGGCAATGAGCGTGCTGCCCGTCATCTCTGCCGGCTTTGGCAGACCCATCAGCTCGAGCATGGTGGGCGCGAGGTCACAAAGCCGTCCGCCGCTTCGCAGCTTCGCATCCTTATGCGCGTCGTCCACAAGGATGACGGGCACGGGGTTGGTGGTATGCGCCGTAAAGGGGATGGAGGCGTCCGTTTCGTCATACATCTGCTCGCAGTTGCCATGATCCGCCGTGATGATGGCGCATCCGCCCGAGGCGAGTATCGCGTCCACGACCTTTTTGACGCAGGAATCCACCGCATGCACGGCGGCCACCGCCGCCTCCATCACGCCGGTATGCCCCACCATGTCGGGATTGGCAAAGTTGAGGATCATCACGTCGTATTTGCCGCTCTTGATGCGCTCTACCGCCTCCTCCGCCACCGCGTACGCGCTCATTTCGGGCTGGAGGTCGTAGGTCGCCACCTTGGGGGAGGGAATGAGCGCGCGATCTTCGTTTTCGTTGGGCGCTTCCACGCCGCCGTTGAAGAAGAAGGTCACATGCGCGTATTTCTCCGTTTCCGCGATGCGAAGCTGCGTTTTGCCGTTCTGCGCAAGGTATTCGCCCAAGGTGTTTGCAAGCGATTCCGGCTTGAACGCCACATGCACCTTATCCCCAAAGGTCTTGTCGTACTGGGTCATGCACACATAGTACACGGGGAAAAAGCCATTCCGCCGTTCAAACCCGTCAAAATCCGGAAAGATGAAGCTGCGGGTGATCTCGCGCGCCCTGTCGGGGCGGAAGTTGTAGAAGATGATGCTGTCGTTGGCCTGGATGGTGGCAACGGGCTTGCCATTTTGGGTAATGACCGTGGGCAGGACGAATTCGTCCGTCACGCCCGCGTCATAGGACGCCTGCATAGCGTGCACGGCGCTCTCATCCTGCACGCCCTCGCCGTAAACGAGCGCCGCGTACGCCTTTTGCACCCGCTCAAAGCGGTTGTCACGATCCATCGCGTAATACCGACCCATGACGGTGGCGATCTTGCCTACGCCGACGTCTTTGAGCTCCGCCTCCAGATGCTCCATAAAGCCCTTGCCGCTTTGGGGCGGCACGTCGCGGCCGTCCATGAAGCAGTGCACAAAGACCTTGGTAAGCCCCTGACGCTTCGCAAGCTCCAAGAGGGCAAACAGATGCTTTTCATGGCTGTGCACGCCGCCCGGGCCCAGAAGCCCATAGATGTGCAGGGCGGAATCATGCTTCCTGCAATTCTCCACCGCTCCCAAAAAGGCTTCGTTTTCAAAGAAATCGCCGTCCTTGATGGATTTGGTGATGCGGGTGAGCTCCTGATACACGATGCGACCCGCGCCGATGTTCAAATGCCCCACCTCGGAATTGCCCATCTGCCCGTCGGGCAGCCCCACGTCCTCGCCGGACGCGCCGATGCGGGTATGGGGATACGCCTTCCAAAGCGCCATGACGTTTTTCGCGCCGTCAGCCACGATGGCGTTGCCAAAGTCCTGCTCCCGGCAGCCGAAGCCGTCGAGTATGATGAGTGCCGTCAGTTTCTTCATGATGCTCCGTTCCCTTATTTATCGTAGTTGACCAGCTGTGCGAAATCCTCCGCCTTGAGGCTTGCGCCGCCGATAAGGCCGCCGTCGATCTCGTTTTGCGCCATAAGACCCTTGACGTTGGACGGCTTCATGCTGCCGCCGTACTGGATGCGCACGGCGTCCGATACGTCGTGGCCGTACAGCTTTTCCACCGCGCCCCGAATGACGCCGATGGTCTCGTTCGCCTGCTCGTCGGTCGCCGTCTTGCCCGTGCCGATGGCCCAGATGGGCTCGTAGGCGATAACGAGCTTCTTCACGTCCGCCGCCGCAATACCGTCCAAGCCCTTATTGATCTGCATGGTGACCAGCGCGTCCGTTTCACCGCTCTCGCGCTGCGCCAGGCTCTCGCCCACGCAAATGATGGGGATCAGCCCCGCGGCGATCGCGGCCTTTGCGCGCAGATTTACGGTCTCATCCGTTTCGCCGAAATACTGCCTGCGCTCGCTGTGGCCGATGATGACGTACTCTACGCCAATGCTTGTAAGCATGTCCGCGGAAACTTCGCCGGTAAAGGCGCCGCTTTGCGCCCAGTGCACGTTCTGCGCGCCCACATGGATGTTGGTGCCGTCGGTCATTTTGACCGCCTTGCAAAGATCCACAAAGGGCGGGCAAATGACCACGTCGCAGTTCGCGCCCTTGCAAAGAGGGATCAGTCCCTCGATCAGCTCCGCCGCCTGCGCGGGGGTTTTGTTCATTTTCCAGTTGCCTGCAATGATCGCTTTTCTCATAATCTCTATCTCCGTTTTCTCTATTTCGCTATTTCGTGCACGCTTACTTATCGTTGAGAGCCGCAACGCCGGGCAGCACCTTGCCTTCGAGGAACTCGAGGCTCGCGCCGCCGCCGGTGGAGATATGGCTCATCTTGGAAGCATAGCCCAGCTTCTTGACGGCCGATGCGGAATCGCCGCCGCCGATGATGGTCGTACCCTCGCATTCGGCGCAGGCCTCCGCCACCGCCGCAGTGCCCTTGGCAAAGTTCGGGAACTCGAACACGCCCATGGGGCCGTTCCAAATGACCGTCCTGGCCTTTTTGATCTCGTCGGCAAAGATCGCGCAGGTCTTTTCGCCGATGTCAAGACCCATCCAGCCGTCGGGGATCGCGTCGGAGGGCACGGTCTTGTATTCCGTATCCGCTTCAAATGCCTTACCCACCACCGTGTCCACGGGAAGCAGCAGCTTTACGCCGCGCTGCTTGGCGTCCGCCATCAGGTCTTTGGCAAGCTCGATGCTGTCCGCGTCCAGAAGCGAGGTGCCGATGCCGTAGCCCTGCGCCTTAAAGAAGGTATAGGCCATGCCGCCGCCGATGATGAGGCTGTCGCACTTGGAGAGCAGGTTCTTGATCACGCCGATCTTGTCGGATACCTTTGCGCCGCCAAGGATCGCCACAAAGGGGCGTTCGGGATTCTCAAGGGCGTTGCCCATGAAGCCCAGCTCCTTGCCGATCAAAAAGCCCGCAACGGCAGGAAGATACGCGGCGACGCCCGCCGTGGACGCGTGCGCACGGTGCACGGTGCCGAATGCGTCCGAAACATACAGCTCCGCCAAGGACGCAAGCTCATGAGCAAACGCGGGATCGTTCTTTTCCTCCTCGGGATGGAAGCGCAGGTTTTCAAGAAGCAGAATTTCGCCGTCCTTGAGCGCCATGGCCTTGTCCATCGCATCCGGGCCTATGCAGTCGTCGGCAAAGGTGATCTTCACCTCGGGCAGCAGCTCGCCCAGACGCTTTGCAACGGGCGCAAGGGAAAAATCCATATTGCGCTGTCCCTTGGGACGGCCAAGGTGCGAGCAAAGGATGACCTTCGCCTTGTTGTCCAGCAAATACCGGATGGTGGGCATGGCGGCCGTGATGCGCTTATCGTCCGCGACCTGACCCTGCTCGTTGAGGGGGACGTTAAAATCCACGCGCACCAGCACGCGCTTGCCCTGAACGTCTACGTCCTGTACAGTCTTTTTAGCCATTATGATAAACCTCCCAAATAAAATCAAAAACAGTAAATCGGTGCGGTGACCCAACCCACCCCATTATTACCTTGTTATTATAGCACGGCAGGGGGTTTTTGTTCCATCAACATTTTGAATATCTTTCCATGCGGGTATAACGCAAGGTGAGAAGCCCGCGTGGCACGCGGCGGATGCACGCTTGTTTTTCATGGTTTCTCGTGCTACAATGTTAGTATGAAAAGAATCGGTATTTGCATCCTATGCTGTTTCCTGCTTCTGTGCGGCTGCCAAAGGACAGCGCCTGCGGAGGCGGATGATGTATTGGATGTCACTGCCGAAGCGCCGGCGGATACCCAAGGCGCGTCCGCTCCCGTACCGGAGGAGGCGCAAGGGACGCGCGCGCAGAACGGCTTTACGGTGCTGCACACCGCCGCCTACGTTTTTGAAGGGGAGGATGGGTCTACCCTCTACGGCGCGGTGGAATTTAGAAACGACGCCGATGTGCCGCTATGGCTCTCCGGCGTGCAATTGGATTTTTCCGGCGAGGAAACGCTGTCCCAAAGCTATGTGCCGGCCTTGGCCGAATATGACAGGATCGATCCCGGCGCGCACGGATACGCGGCCGCATGGTTCCCGGCGCAAACACTTGCGCCCGGCACGCCCTTGGCGCTTACCGCCTCGCTCTCCCATACGGCGGAGGGCGGCGCTTATATCCCGCTGACGGTAAGCGATCTGTTCCTTGCGGACAATTACCCCGCGTTTACCACCATGACGGGTACGCTGACCAATGAAACCGGCGAGAGCTGCGCGCTCAACATGCTCTACACCGCCTTCTACGATGCTGATGGGGAATTTTTGGGCGTTTGGTATTTCCCCACCAATACACAGCTCGACAGCATGGACTCCGTGCGTTTTGCCACGCACCTTCGCTCGTTCCCGGTAGAGCGGCTCTCGGAGAAGGCCGCGGCGTTTTCCAGCCGTGCCTTTGGATTTCACTGATACGACCTTATGAAAGTGGGAGGATGTGGACATGAAGAAAATCGGTATTCTCACCAGCGGCGGTGACACCCCGGGCATGAACGCGGCGGTTCGCGCCGTGGTTCGCATGGGTTTGAATTACAACGACACGATGCTTGGCATCTACCACGGCTATCACGGCCTGATGGAAGGCCATGTGCAACCCTTGACCAACGACAGCGTGCACGGCATCACCCAGCGCGGCGGCACCATCCTTCGCACCGCCCGCAGCGAGATATTCCGCACGCCCGCAGGCTGCGCCAAGGCCATGGACATCATCCACGCCTACGAAATGGACGCGGTGATCGTCATCGGCGGCGACGGCAGCTATCGGGGCGCTAAAATGCTCAGCGATCACGGCGTAAACGTCATGTGCCTGCCCGGCACCATCGACAACGACCTGGGCTACACCGATTTCACCATCGGCTTTGACACGGCGGTCAACAACGTCATGGGCGAGATGGACAAGATACTCGATACCATGCGCTCGCACGACCGCGTCGGCGTCATCGAGGTTATGGGGCGCAACTGCGGCGACATCGCGCTTTGGTCCGCCATGACGGGTCCCGCCGATATCGTGCTCACGCCGGAATCCCCCTTGGAATGGGCCGAGGCCGCCCGCATGCTCACCCAAAGCAAGCTCAAGGGTCACAAAACCAGTCTGGTCGTCATTGCGGAGGGCGCGGGGCACGCCGCCGACTTCGCAAAATTCGTGGAGGAAACCACGGATGTGGAGATTCGCCCCGTGGTGCTGGGTTACATCCAGCGCGGCGGCGCGCCCAGCGCCGTAGACCGGATGCTCGCCGCCCGTCTGGGCGCAAGGGCTGTTGATCTTATCCATGCCGAACAGCGCGATCGCGCCGTGGGCATCCGCAACAACCACATCATCGACGTGCCTTTGGCGGAAGCGATCGAGAGCAAGCAGTGTCAGGACAAGGATCTCTACAACCTGCATCTGAAGCTGAACCGTTACAATCTATGACCGCATCGCGTATAGCGTAGCGATGATAAAGCACGAGCCCGGCGATCGCCGGGCTCGTGCGCTTTTGTTCCTTGCGCTTAGAACTTATACGCTTTGATGAGTTCGGAAAGCCTTTCGGATTCCTTGGAAAGCTCCTCGCTTGCGGCATGGCTTTCCTCCGCCACAGCGGAATTCTGCTGCACCACATCGCTGATCTGGCTCACGCCCGCCGACACTTCCCGGAGAGCCATGGCCTGCTCACCGCTGTGCTGGCTGATGTTTTCGATCAGCGCATTGGTGCGCTTGGAAAGCCCCACGATATCCTCCAGCGATTCCGCCGTTTCCGTAACAAGGCCGGAGCCCTTCTGCACGGCCTCTATGGAAGCCTGAATCAGTGTGGTGGTATCCCGTGCCGCCGCCGTGCTCTTGGTCGCAAGGTTCCTTACCTCGTCCGCCACTACCGCAAAGCCCTTGCCCGCCTGCCCGGCGCGCGCGGCTTCCACCGCGGCGTTGAGGGCAAGTATGTTGGTTTGGAAGGCGATATCGTCGATGTTCTTGATGATCTTCTGGATCTTCGCGGAGCGCTCCTCGATCTCCCGCATGGATACGAGCATCTGCTCCATCTTTTCGTTCTGCTGGTCGATCTTGACCTCCACCTGATCCGCAAGCTTCTTGACGCTCTGCGCATCCGCGGCATTGTGATCGACGTTCGCGGCGATCTCGCTTATAGACGCGGAGAATTGCTGCACCGTGGCCGCCTGCTCCGTCGCGCCCGCAGCCATCCGCTCGGCGGAATCCGCCATCTGGGACGCGTTGCTGTAAACCACGGACGCGGCGCTGTCGATCTCGCGCAGGAAATCGCGTATGTTCTGCTGGATGTTTTGCGTCGCCGTTTTGAGCGCCGCAAAATCGCCCACATAGTCCATTTCGCTTTCGTTGGTCAGATCGCGCTGCGCGATGGAGGTCAAAAGCCCCGTTACGTCGGATATATAGGCGTTGAGGTTTTCCACCGTCTTGTTCATGGTTCGTGCAAGCACGCCCGCCTCGTTCGTCTGCTTGATGACCAAGGGGGCTGCGTGCAGCTCGCCGTCGCGTATCCTGTCGGCAAGGCCGACCACCTTGTTGATGGGCTCCGTAACGCCCTTTTTGATAAAGACATACAGGAACACGAGGCACAGCGCCGCCAAGATCAACGCACCGCCCATCAGCGTCAGCGTGGCCTTTTTAAAAAGGGCGTCCATGGAGGCCGTGGGCGAACCCACAAACATCGCGCCGATGATCTCGCCGCTATTCCCCTTGAGCGGCTTGTACTCATAGAGCATATTTTCATTGACCACAAACGTCTCGCCCGATATCTGCTTGCCCTGCACAAGCACCTGCTCCTCGATCTCCGGCGCCATATTGGTGCCGATGGCGCGCTTGCCCGTTTCCTTATTGACGATCGTGGTATTGATGCGCGTATTGCCGTTAAAGAGCGTGGCCTCCGTGCCCGCCCGCTCTTTGATATTATCTACCAGCACGGTATTGCTTAGGTCATAGCCGATCAGCAGCCCGCCTATCCGCGTGCCGCCGTCGCTTATGCCCTGATAGATGCGATAGGATATCGGCATGGACGCGTCTTTATAGTAGCCGGACTGTATCGCATCCCCCATCGCAAGCTCTCCTTGGAGCTCTTTGGGCACCTTGCTGCCGAGGGAGACGATCAGCTCGCCGTTCTTGTCAAAAAACGCGCCAAACATATGCCTGACGATAAGCGCCTCCTCCATCACGCTTTGCACGTCCGCCGCATCGCCCTTCTTGATCGCCGCGAGCAGCGCAGGGTCTCGCACATACGACGCTGCGACATAGTCCACGTCCGCGCCCGCGTCCTCCAGCTCCCCCTCAAACACCGCAAAAGCGGCCTGATTGGTTTGCAGCATCAATTCCTTGGTCTTTCCCTTATAGACGACGGCCGTGATGATGCAAAGCAAAATAACGATCAGCAGCATATCCGCCGCCACCGCGACGGTGATGCGGGTTCCTGATTTTTTCATAACTAACGCTTCCTCCTCATGTTAAGGCTCTTTAGCCTTGTTTCCTGAAATACGACGGGGTTCTTCTAAATTCCTCACATTTTCCCGCCGCCGTGCAAACCGGGTCGAAAACGCGTAGCGCAATGGCGTAAAATGTGGTAGAATCATCTGCGATGAAATACGGATACAAAAAAAGGCGTTGGGGGCGGAGCGTGCGCAGGCGGGTTTTATCCTGTGCGCTTCTTCTTTCTTTTCTCTGCGTCCCTTCCATTGCCCGATCCTACACGATCGCCTGGATCACGGATACGCAGCTCTACAGCGAAAGCTACCCTGAGACCTTTTACGCGATCACCGACTGGATCGTGGAAAACCAAAGCGCCTATGATATCCGCTTCGTGTTCCACACGGGCGATCTTGTCAACGCCTCCCGCTCACAAAAGCAGTGGGAGGTCGCGGGGCAAGCCATGCACCGGCTGGATGGGCAGCTTCCCTACCTCACCGCCAGCGGCAATCACGACGTTGGCAGCCGCTACGCCTACGACAACTACCACAGCTATGTGGACGGCGCGCGCGCATATCCGCTGACGGGCGGCTCCTTTGCCGCGGGGCGCAGCCGGTATGCCCTCTTTTCCGCCGAAGGACGCGATTATATCTTCGTAAGCGTCAGCTTCGGACGCATCGGGCCGGAGCAGGAGGAGATCGACTGGATCAACAAGGTGCTTGCGTACTTTTCCGATCGCACCGCCGTGCTCGTTACCCACAGCTACCAGCATACCCGCGCGCATCTTACGACGCAGGGCAACGCCATCTACAACAAGATCGTACTTCCCAACCCCAACGTGTGGCTGGTGCTAAGCGGCCACTGCCGCAACTATTCCCAGCGGCAGGATGAGATCGACGATACGGGCGACGGCGTGCCGGATCGCACCGTATACGGCGTGATGGCCAATTACCAGGACGCGCCCCGCGGGGGCGGCGGCTATATCCGCTTGCTGTCCTTCAAGGAGGATCGCGTGTATTTTTGCACCTATTCGCCCGTGCTGGACGACTTCGATTATTACGAAAAGCCGGGCGCCGACTATTTTTCCATTCCCTATCCCGCCGCTTCCACAGCGGACGCGGCTAAACTTCCGTAAAGTCCGCCTCGCACTCAAAGGCACGCTCAATGGCGTAAACGAACAGCTCCTCATCCGTCCTTTGCAAGATGGTATCCACAAAAGCGACCTGCTTGCGCACGGAATCCATAGCGCCCGTCAGATAGGTCTTGCCGGGGGATTCCATCCAGCGGCTCAAAAGCTTGCCGTCCGAGAAGAAAAACTTGATGATGCGGGCGTTCGCGCTCTCTAAGAAGGACACGCGCACCGTCAGCACCGGCGTTGCATCCTCGTCCGTGTCAAAACGCCCGTATACGGCCACCTGATGCGCTTCGCCGTGGAAATCGAGCTGCGTATACTTGGGCTTGTCAAAGCCGATGGGCAGCACATGATTGGCGTCGTTTTCCATCACGGTAAGCACAAGGCCGTCCTTGCCCGAAGCAAAGGCCAATCCGCGCACGCCCTTGGCAAGATTGTTTTGCAGCGCCTGTGCATACAGGGGATTCACCCCCAGCGCCGCCGCATGCTTGTCCGTGGTCTTGTAGGTTTTTCCATCCAGGCATTGGCACAGCGCCTCTATATCACGCTTCGGCGTTTTCGCCATCAGCTCGCCGAAAAGCTGCGGCTGCGTGCGATGCAGCTCGGTCGCGGCATACTTTTTTGCCTTTTCAACGGCGGATCTTGCGCCCCGCGCCGCGCGAATAGGCGTATCCGCGTATTGGACTGCGCCAAAGTATTTATCCGCGATGGGATACTGGCTGCTCTGCTGGAAAAGCTCGTTGTTGCCGGCGTTGCTCACAAGCAATATGCCGGAATCGAAATAGCCCAGCACGTTCTGCCCGAACATGCCGTTAAAGAGGAAGGAATGCTCCTCGCGCCCCACCCAGATTTGATACCCGTAGTTGTATGCGCCAAAGTTCGCGGGCGCTTCGGCATGCTTGGCGGTCGCCGCGTCGATCCACGCTTCGGAAACGATGCGCTTTCCCTTCCAAACGCCCTTATCCAGCACCATCTGGCCGATCTTGGCGATATCCTCCGGCATGATGTACAATCCCCACCCGCCCTTTTCGATGCCCATGGGGCAGGTCTCCCAGAAGAAATTCTCGATGCCCAGCGGCGCGAACAGGCGCGGCGTAAGATACTGCACCAGCCCCTCCCCCGTGACCGCCTTGACCACGGCGGAAAGCATATAGGTGTTCATGCTGTTATAATTGAAGGTGCTGCCCGGCTCGCTCGTGATGACGGAGCTCATGTAGCATTTGACCCAGTCCTTTTCCGTGACCGAGCCTGCCTCGTTAAAGAGGATGCCGCTGGTCATGGTCAAAAGATGCTTGATCTGGATGCCCTTATGCGTAAGGGCGTTCACCTTGCCCACCGTCTTTTCCCCCAGCACATCCACCAGACGATCCTCTACGCTAAGCTTGCCCTCATCCACCAGCATGCCGATCGCAAGACCCGTAATGCTCTTGCATTCCGAATGCGTGATATGCCAGACGTCGTGCCGGTATGCGCCAAAGGTGACGTCCGCGATCAGCTTGCCGTGCCTAAGCAGCAAAAAGCCGTGCGGATCCAAAGAATTATCCGCGCGCAGCTCCGTGATGAAGGCCGCGACCTGTTCGGAGGGAATGCCCTGCGATTCCGGCGTCGCCCGCGTAAAGGGCTGCTTGATGGGTGCGGGCTTGAAAAGCGGCTTTTGCGGCAGGGTATCCAATTGTGGCTTGGTCGTCACCGTGGGATCAAGCAGCTGCTTGATCAGCGCAAGCGCGCGGCTATCCGTGCGTAGATCCATTTCAACGTCCTCCCTTTGTGCCTTGTTATTGCAGCAGCTTGCCCAGCAGATCGATCACCTCGCCGGCCGCGTCCTGCTTATTGCTTTTTTTGCTTTCGGT
>JAUNJX010000083.1 GCA_030533005.1 Clostridia bacterium
AATACCTCATTGGCCGGGCGCTGGGGCAGGGCGGCTTTGGCATTACCTATATCGCCATGGATCTGAATTTGGAGATACGGGTGGCGATCAAGGAATACTACCCCGAGGGTCTGGTAAGCCGTGACGGCACTGGCCGGGGCACGGTATTCGCCCATACGGGGCAGGGGGAAACGGCCTATGCCCAAGGGCGGGAGCGGTTTCTTAAGGAGGCGCGGGTCCTTGCGCAGTTCCAGTACCTGCCCGGGGTGGTGACGGTGCGGGAATTCTTTGCGGCCAACAACACGGCCTATATTGTGATGGAGTACATCGAGGGCGCGACCCTCAAGGCGGCCATCGCAAAGGCGCCGAATAACAGGCTGCCCGCGGAACCTTTGCTTGCCAAGCTGGAGCCGCTGATGGAATCCTTGGAGATCATCCATTCCACAGGTCTTTTGCATCGGGATATAAGCCCGGACAACATCATGGAGCGGCCGGACGGCAGCCTTGTGCTGCTGGACTTTGGGGCGGCACGGCAAATTTCCGCGGAGGGGGAGCGCAGCAACACCATCAACGTCAAGCATGGCTATGCCCCGCCGGAGCAATACCGCACCCATGGCCGTCAGGGCTCATGGACGGATGTGTATGCCCTGTGCGCCACTATTTACAAGCTGACCACCGGGGTGACGCCGCCGCAGGCGATGGACAGGATGGCGGGCGGAGCGGCGCTGACGCCGCCCCGGCAGATGGGCGCGGATATGACGCCCGCGCAGGAGGCGGCGGTGCTCCAAGGCATGGCCATAGACGTTAACCAGCGTATCCCTTCGGTGAAGGACCTGCGGGCGGCGCTTCAGGCTGCGAAGCCCTTGCATGCGCCAGGGCAGCGAGGCGAAAGCGCCCCGCCCCGCAAGCGGGGCTCTAGGGCCTGGGTCGGCGTGGCGGCGGGGATGGGCGGCCTTCTTTTCATAGTGGCACTGCTGGCTGTAGGGCCAAAGGGGCGGCAAGCCGCCCCGGCAACCGCTCCGGCCTTATCCGCCGCCCCGGCAACAGCGTGGGCGCCGGACGCCGCGCCCTTGTTATCCGCGCCGCCAGCCACGCAGGCGCAGGAATCGCTTATGCCCGCCGTCAGCGGACAGACGGAGGATGGCTATACCTATGCGCCCTATGCTAAGGGTGTGGCCATTACAGGGTATAACGGCAGGGAGAGCAAGCTGATCCTTCCCGGAAACATAGCGGGCTTTCCCGTTTTGCGTATCGAAAATGACGCCTTCGCCGGATCGGACACTCTTCAATCCGTCACGATCTCCGAGGGAGTGGAGGAGATCGGCGAAAATGCCTTCTACAGGTGCGACAATCTGCGCTTTGTTTCGCTGCCAGCCAGCCTTGTGCGCATAGGGGATTTAGCTTTTTATAACTGCCGGCAGCTAAAAACCGTGACCTTGCCCGAGAGCTTGGAATACCTTGAGGGATATGCTTTTGCATCCTGCGAGGCGCTTACAGAGATCCTTTTGCCGGGCAGTATTCGCAATATCGGCCCATATGCCTTTCGAGGATGCCCGCTGCATACAGCCGTGCTGGAGGAGGGCATAGAGCAGGTGGGCGATTATGCCTTTGCAGACACTGCGCTTGCCGCCGTGCAGCTGCCTCAAAGCTTAAAGCGGGTTGGCAAAGGGGCCTTTTTGTTCTGCGAATTGCAATCTTTGGTCTTGCCGGAGGGTGTGACGGAGATCGGCGCGGAAGCCTTCATGAATATGGGGGCCTTAGGCGGCGAAGGCGGTTTTACCATAAGCATACCGCCCAGCGTGACCTCCATTGGGGATAGGGCATTTGCAACGGATACATATATCGAGCCTATCGTGTTGGTCTGTGATCCCGGTTCCTATGCCATGCAGTATGCTTTGGAAAACGATGTGGACTATCGGACGCCTTACAGGGCGGAATAACGAAATATAGAAAGGATAAGCGAGTATGCGAAAAACGAAACGAGCAGTGCTTCTGTATATGTGTCTGCTGCTTGCCTGTGGCGGCTGCGCCCAATTGGAAGAACTGGCTGAACCCGTGACGCAGGCAATCTTGGAAAACCTGCCCGATTTGGAGCAGACGCCTACGGAACAGACGCCACAGCAAAGCCAACCTGCAGCCCAGCCGTCCTTTGCGCCGCAGATCGCCGCGCTTGCCGCGAACCCGGATTGGCAGAGACTCTATACGGATTTTATCATGGAAAACATGCCGATGCTGCTTTCGGAAGATGAATCGGTGAATGTGTACCTGCCGGGCTTATGTCTGGGCCTTGCCGATCTGGATATGAATGATATGCCGGAGCTGCTTTCGATACGCGGGGTTGGAAACGCCTACGGGGATGCGGACTTGGAGGTATACACCATCAAGGGAAACAGCGTGACGCCGGCCGGAAATTACAGATACACCAACAATGAGGACTTCTATGGTGACGGCGTGTCCTTTACCGCCGCCGTTCCCGCCGGAATACACGCCTATAAGAATACGAAAACCGACGCGGCGGTCTTTCTGCTGCTTTCAAGCTGGGGTGCCAGCTCCGGCTTTGGCCAAGCGGTTACGATTTTTGAAGGCGGCGCGTTGGAGGGAAAACTGCGGTTTAACTTTGAGGGAGATAATGGAGAGTATGCCCTGACGGGCTACGAGGCGCGCATTGACGATCGAAATTACCGCTTTTATGACGGCGAAGAAATGATCACCGAGGCAAAATACCAGCAGGGCTTGAACGGGCTTTTGGAGGAGCATGCGCTCGCTTACGGGGATGTGGCCTGGCTTAGGTATGTACCCGACAAAAATAGTGACGGGCCCTTTGACTACGCCTTGCGAAAGGCCATATCCGAAGGGGATACGGCTAAGCTGAGGGAAACGGTACAAGCCTGTTTTTCCGCCTATACATCACCCTTTACTGCACAACAAAACAAGCCGGAGGAGTTGACCGTCAGGGAAAAGGACGCCATTGCGGCGATTGCCTGCTGCATGAGCGGGCTGCCCGAATTTGCGGACGTGGCCGACCTGTCAAAGGCCGAGCTTATGCAGGTTTTATTTGCCTACTTCTGGTATATGCCGGATCATCCGCAGATGAAGAGCGTGGAGTTTTCTTATGAAGACTGGTATTTCACCTTTACGCCGGAGGTGGCCGATTCCATTATCTATAACCTTTTGGGCGTGCATATCCCGGATCCGGCAGGGGCGTTTTTTGTGGATGAATATGGCTACGCTTTTTGCCGTGACGGAGTCTATTATGTGGAGATGAGCGATTTCAATACATGGCCGGAAATGGTGACATACGAGGCCGCAGGCAATGTATACACCGTTTCATTGGCTTTGATATATGATGGGAGCGAGGATGAGGAAGCGCAGTGGCGCGCTGATCCTGCCATGACGCTGGAGCTTGCGCGCAGCGATACGCCGCTGGGGTTCAGGGTACTGCGCAGGATAAAGTGAGCTTTTCTAACAGAGGGAAAAGCCGCCGACTTCCGGCGGCGGGAGGATCATGATGAAAAGACAATACCACAGGGCGCATAGACGTTCCTTGCGTTGGCTGCTGCTGGCTTTGCTTTTGCTGCTGCCCGCCTATTCCGGGGCCGCTGCCTCCAGCGTGGCCGACGCCCAATACGGCGTCGTGCGTGTGATTTGCGTTATAGATGACTACAACGGGTCGATCGGCACGGGCTTCGCCGTGGCGGGCGAAAATAATCAGGCACAGTTCTTTGTTACCAACCATCATGTGATAGAGGGAAACCCGGAGGGCATTTACATCACGGTCACGAATCTGGAGGGCAGCATACCGGCGCGGGTGATCTTTTCGGATGAGGTGCTGGATCTGGCGATCCTGTATCTGGAGGAGCCGCTTGCAAGCCGCCGCCCGCTGGCGCTGCTTTCTCCCAGCGCGCTTACCAAGGCGCAGGAGGTCTATTGCCTGGGCTTTCCCGGCCTTGCGGATGATTTTAATGTGGAAGGCGACAGGATCCCTTCGGATATTGACGACATCACCATCACACGGGGTTCGCTTAGCAACCCGACCTATAACCATGGGGGTGTGGATTGCATCCTCACGGATACCATCGTGAATCCCGGAAATTCCGGCGGCCCCATGGTGGATGAAAAAGGGCAGGTCGTGGGGATCAACACCATGGTGATCGGCGACTTGAACAATATGGGCGTTGCGGTGAGCATCGACTACATCATGGAAATACTGGAGGCCAACCAAATCCCGTATGTGCATGGAACGGCGGGCGCGCAGGAGGCCGCTCCGGCGCAGGAGGCCGCCCAAACGCCGCTTCCGGCAGAGTATGTGCCTGCGGCGGCGGAAGAAAAAACCAGAGAGTCCACAGCTTTATATGTGTCGATCGGCATGGCGGCGGTCGTGGGCGTCATGCTGATCATGCAAAACGGAAAAGGAAAAAAGTCCGCGCAGGCTGCGGCACCGGGGGGATCGGGTGCGGCTTCTCAGGGGCCGTCGCAGGAGCCCGCAGCGGGAAAAAACCAATTCACCGTATGCTGTGAGCGGGGCGCGCAGGCGGGAAAAGCGGTTCATGCCGCCGGCCCGATCCTGATCGGCCGGAATCAGCAGCGATGCGCCATGGCATTTCCGCCCAACACGCCGGGCGTCAGCGGCATCCATTGCAGGCTTGAGCCGGTGCCGGGGGGCGTAAAGCTTACGGAGATGGGCTCTACCTACGGG
>JAUNJX010000030.1:0-25603 GCA_030533005.1 Clostridia bacterium
CCGGATTCTCCGTGTAGCCGTCCAGTATCACGATCTTTTTCATTGCGCTTTCTCCCATCCTTCTATGCTGATTTATGCTGATTCGCCGACAAGGGCGGCGTGCGATACTCTGTCAGTTTGAGTATAGCACGCCGAAGGGGTGCTCGCAAGGTATACGATATACCGTGCAAGCGCCTGTTTGGCTGACAGACGGCAAAGGCCGCTATAAAGGCATATGACAGTAAGGCGGCTTATACGCCGCTTGCGCCGTAGTTGGCGAGCACGCGGGCGGAGGGATCGTTGACGTTGCAGCCCTCCCACGCCTTGTTGGGCATCCAGAAATCCTTCACCATTTGCGCCTGCCCCGGATAGTATTGTTCAAACAGCTCCCTGTAATACAGCGATTCCTTGGTAAAGGGCTGCGCGAAGCTATAGGCTTGGCGCTTTTGCTCGTATTGTTCGTCCGTATAGAGGGTTTCGGCGTACGCCTTGATGCAGTTGACCATGGAATGCCCCACCGCGTCGCTGAATGCCGCCTTTTCCCGATACAGGATGTCATGGGGCAGATAGTCCCCCTCAAAGGCGCGGCGCAGGAGATACTTCCCCTTGTTGTAGGTGTTCATCTTCATGCCGGCGGGTATGCGCATGACGTAGCGCACGAAATCGAGATCGCCAAAGGGCACGCGCGCCTCCATGGAATTGACGCTGATGCAGCGATCCGCCCGCAGCACGTCATACATATATAGCTCCCGCACGCGCTTTTCGGCCTCCGCTTGAAAGGCCGCCGCGTCCGGCGCAAAGTCCGTATATTTATAGCCAAAGAGCTCGTCTGACACCTCGCCGGTGAGCAGCACGCGCACGTCCGTCGTCTCATGGATGGCCTTACACAGAAGGTACATGCCGATGCTCGCGCGGATGGTGGTGATGTCGTAGGTGCCAAGCATTTCTACGACAGGCGCCACGCTTGCAAGCACCGTCTCGCGGTCTATGATGACCTCGCGGTGGTCGCTGTGGATATAGTCCGCGACCTCGTTCGCGTACTTGAGGTCGATGGCGTCCTCCGACATGCCGATGGCGAAGGTGCGGATGGGTTTTTTGAGAATCTTCGCCGCAATGGCGCACACCAGGGAGCTATCCAAGCCGCCGCTTAGCAAAAAGCCCAGCGGCGCGTCCGCGTCCAGCCGCTTTTCCACGCCCGCGACCAGCTTATCGTGGATGTTTTTGCGCACCGTCTCCATATCCGCCACATGCGCCACCTCGCGCCTTGCGATATCGCAAAAGCATGTGAATTTGCCGTTTGCGTAGTAATGACCCGGCGGGAAGGGCAGTATCACCTTTGCCAAGCCCACGAGGTTTTTCGCTTCCGAGGCGAACACGAGGGAGCCGTCCGGCATCTCGCCGTAAAAGAGCGGGCGAATGCCGATGGGATCGCGCGCGGCGATCACGTCGTCCTTTTCCTTATCGTAAAGGAGCAGCGCAAATTCCGCGTCCAGATCGGCGAACATGTCGCAGCCGTATTGCTCGTAAAGGGGCAGGAGCACCTCGCAGTCGGAATCGCTTTGAAAGGCGTACCCCGCGGCGCAAAGGCGTTCCCTGACCGCGCGAAAGCCGTAGATCTCGCCGTTGCACACCACGGCGTTGCCATGGAGAGAGAAGGGCTGCATGCCGGATTCGTCCAAGCCCATGATGGCAAGGCGGTGAAAGCCTAAAAGCCAGCTTCCGAATTCCCGCACCCGGCTCATGTCCGGCCCGCGCGAAAGGGTCGAAGCAAAGCCCGCGTCAAAATCCCGCCTGTCCGCCGCCGTCTTTTTCATGCCCATGATGGAACACATATCGATAGACCTCCCAAATAAAATCTAAAATAAAAAAAGGCGGCGCGGAATACTCTCCGCGGCGCCTTTGCCGTCATTCAATGAAGTGCATTTTAGCACGCGCGCCGCGTTCTGTCAATGTTCCCGCAAAAATTTCCGCCGCGCCGCGCACCCCGGATGGGGCTTTGCAAAGCGCGCCCATGTATGATATATTAAATTGATAGGATTTTTTCTTTTTCGGGAGGGCGTTTATGGACATGCAGGCAAGATACAAGTCCCTTTTTGATACGTTGTCCGGCGCATACGCCAAAACCGCGGGCATTCCCCGAAAGCTGCTGCGCGCGTACGCGACCAAGCCGGACTTTTTGGCGGCGCTTAACCGCATCCGTCCCGAAAGCCGCGTGCGCACGGGGGAGATACTCGCCCTTTGCCTGCCCGTGATGCAGACCTTTTGCGAGATACCCGAGGGCGGCTGGCTTCGCTACACCTACGAATATTTGAGCGCGGGGCTTTATCCCTACGCGGGCATGCCGCGCCCCAACAGGGCGCAAAAGCGCGCCATGGGCTTCTTTCTCTGCGTCCTCACATGGTTTCTGGACGCGGAGAGCGCGTGCCCCTTTGATCCCCTGTCGGACGTATACACAGCCACGGAGGCGGAACAGGCGCGCAGCCTGATCCGCCCGCAATACGCCCTGTTTCAGCAAAAGATCAAGGAGACGCATTTTCGGGAGCTATTGCGCATTGGCCGGGACGTGATGCCCTTTGACCCCGCCTCCCACACCATAGGCGTACATCATGTGGCCGTGCACACGGCGCGCCAGGCGGCACTTGCCGGGCTCAACGTGGATATCCCGATGGTGAGTGCCGCGTCCTTCTCCCACGACATAGGCAAGTTCGGCTGCCGGGGCGAGGACGCGCGGCGCGTGCCGTATCTGCACTATTATTTCACATGGCAGTGGCTAAACGGCAACGGCATGCCGGATATCGCGCATGTGGCGGCCAACCATTCCACATGGGATCTGGAATTTGAAAATCTGCCGCTGGAATCCCTCCTGCTCATCTACGCGGATTTCCGCGTGCGGGGCGAGCGGGACGAAAACGGCGTCGAGCATGTGCGCATCTATACGCTGGACGAGGCGGGCGAGGTGATCCTCTCCAAGCTCGCGGACATGACGGAGGAAAAGCGCCGGCGCTACCAGACGGTATACCGCAAGCTGCGGGATTTCGAGCATTATCTAAAGAGCCACGGCGTCAACACCGACCCGCTTTGCGACGACCCCTTGCCCATAGAGCACTGTGACGCGGCGCTCCTTCCGCCCGCGGAGGCCGTGGGCGCGCTTCGTGATCTGGTGTTTTCCAACAACGTGCGCCTCATGCGCACCATCACGGAAAGCGCCTCCTTCGAGGAATTATTGGAGCAGGCGCGCAACGAAAAGAATTTGCAGCGCATCCGCACCTATCTTCGCCTGCTGGAGGAATACAGCACCTATATGACGCGCGGGCACAAGCTTTTGACGCTCAAATTCCTCTATGAGCTTTTGATGCACCACGAGGGGGACGTGCGCCGCCACGCGGGCTGCATCATGGGGGCGATACTCGCCAATTCCGGCCCGCGCTACCGCAAGGAGCTGCCCCACGCCGCCGACCCGGGGGCGATCGCGCCGACGCTAAACGCCTTGCTGGACGAATCCACCGCGCTGTGGGACGAATATGTGGAGCTTTGCCTGCATCCGGATCACAAGATCTCCGCAAAGCACGCCATGCGCATCTCCAATTCCTTAAAGACCATCGCGGACAGCCTGTTTTCCCATTGCCAGCCCGATGAATACCCGCAATACTGGCAGCCGCTCTACGCGCGCTTTGCCGCCCTTTCGGACGCGGACGCGTTCGTGCTGACGGACACGCTGCTGCGCGTGCCGCTTGCGGCCATGACAAGGGCGGAGCTTTTGTCGCTGCTGCCCAAGCTCTACGCGCAGCTTGACGCGGGGGAGGCGCGGCTTCGCATCTGCGCGCTGCGCGCGCTCGCGCGCTTTGCGGCGTCCGACCCCTCCCTTGTGGAGGATATGCTGCAAAACGCCGCCTTGCCGCCCGATGCGGACTTCGCTTCGGTGTACCTATATAACCGCATCCGCCGTTTGGGCGCCGCACCCCTTTTGCCGCTGCCCGTCTTTACGGTATCCGAGGTGTATCTTGCAAACCTCAAAACCAGCGTCCACTGGACGGTCAAATACGCGCATATCGAATGGCTTTGCGAGCATGTGCGCGCGCACCCCAGAGACGCCTTCCATGTGGCGATGCATCTATCTAACCTCCTTTCGGTCAGCGAGCATCTGCCCGTGCGGGAGCGGGCGGGGGAGGCGCTTTTGCAGATCGCCCCGGCGCTTTGTGTCGACCAGTGCAACGAGATCATGGTGGATCTCATGCGGGAGCTGGAAACGGGGCAAAGCGAGATCGCAAGCTACATCCCGCCCTATTTGGGGCGTTTGGTATGCCGCATGCCGCAGAGGGAATTCGACGAGGGCGTGGACTTTTTGGAAGGTTTGCTTCGCGCCTCCAACGCGCGCGCCGCGCGCGCGGCGCTATCCACCCTTTGCACCATGCTCTACACCTATGAAAGCGGCGACGAGGAGCGGCTTGCGGCCGTGACGCATCGCCTGACGGGTCTGCTGCTCACGGGCGTGGCGCATTTTGAAAGCAGCATTCACATGACGGCGCTGGAGGTCTTGTGCCGCGATTATTTTGCAAACGACCAAGCCCCCCTGTCCGCGCGCCGCGCAGCCTTCGCACGCGCGGGCAAAAAGCTTTTGACGCTGCTGGAGGAGCCCCGCGAGGGGCGGCTCGTATTTCTCAATCAGGCGGCCATGCTCAACCACCTCTATCGCTTTTTGACGCTTTGCGAGGTGGAGGGCGGCCTTACCTTCCCGCCCATGCCGCCCGCCGCGTTCTTCCCCGGCACCTTCGACCCCTTTTCGGCGGGGCACAAGCGCATCGTGGAGGAAATCCGCGCGCACGGGTTTGAGGTATATCTCGCTATCGACGAGTTCTCCTGGAGCAAGCGGACGTTGCCCAAGCTCTTAAGACGTCAGATCGCCTGCATGTCCGTCGCGCACCTGTGGGGCGTGTATCTTTTCCCCGACGATATCCCCGTCAACATCGCCGTGCCCGAGGACTTAAGGCGTCTGCGCGCGCTGTTTGCAAACCGCGCGCTGTACCTTGTGGCGGGCAGCGACGTCATTCAAAACGCCTCGGCGTACCGCTCCAAGGAGCCCGGCAGCGCCGCCGATTACGACCACATCCTGTTTTCCCGCGTGGACGCGCACCAGCCCGAAGCGCCGCGCCGCGCTACGGAGATCCTGCGCGGCAAGGTCATCACGCTGTCGCTCCCCGCTTACTATGAATCCGCAAGCTCCACCCAGATACGCGAATACATCGATAAGGATCTCGATATTGCGATGCTCGTCGATCCGGTGGTGCAGGAATTCATCTACGCGCGCGGGCTGTACCTTCGCGCGCCGCAGTACAAGCGGGAGCTGCAATCCGCCGCGGGTCGCCTGTGCTTTGAAGCGGCACACGGCGTATACACGGTGCGCGCAAACGCGCCGGAGGACGCATATCTTCGCGGGCGCAGCCTTGGCGTGCCGGAGCTTTACGAGGCGCTTGGCGACATGCGCGCGGCGGAGCAGGTAAGGCTGCACACCTCGGGTCGCATATTGCTCTTGGAGGAGGCGCAAGGGGACGCGGAAACGCTGCGGCTCCTGTTCAACGACCTGCTCGCGCGCTCCTTGGAGGGGGATCACACCTACGCCCTTTGCCGCTGCGGCGCGACGGTGGAGGAAGCGCTGCTCCTACAGCTTGGCTTTTTACCCATACCCGGCGTGGAAACGCTGTACTACGCGGACATGCGCGCGCCGCTCGTACTCATCGAGGACGCGTTGCAGCGCATCAAGGAGCCGCTCAAAAGCGACCCCGCGGTGCTGGACGCCATACGCGCGTCCCGCCCGGCGCTGCGCCGCGCGATCGCGGGGCTGTTTCCGGGAAAGCTGCTGCTTGCGTTGGACGCGGAGCTATTGAACGCCTCGCTTTTACAAAAGGTGCAATCATGCAACGACGTGCTGGGGGTGCCCCCTGGCGCGCGGCAATGGGGCAGGTGCATGTGCGTGCCCTACGGCAAGATCCTCTCCGACGCGATCGTGCCCAACACCGTTACCAAGACCCTGCATGCCGACAAGGTGTTCGATCCCGCCATCAAGGGCTTTGCCATCACCGAATATCCCGATTATTCGCCGCTTTCCCATCAGGTAAAGACGCTCAAATCCTTCCGCCGCCCCGTGCTGCTGGTGGACGATCTTTTGCATAACGGCTACCGCCTTGAAAAGCTCGACCCGCTCTTTAAAGAGGAGGGCGTGGAGGTGGAGCGCATCATCGTGGGCGTGCTCTCGGGGCGCGGGCGCGACCTCATGCGCGCGCAGGGGCGGCGCGCGGAGTGCGAATATTTCATCCCCAATCTGCATTATTGGTTTACGGAGAGCCTTCTGTATCCCTTCATCGGCGGCGACAGCGTGGAGGGAAAGCGTGGGCGCAATTTCCTGCCTTCCATCAACCTGCTGCTGCCCTATGTATACCCCAAGTACCTGCACGGGGTACGCGACGCGGCCATACGGGAATTTTCCCGCGTGTCGCTTTTGAACGCGCACGCGATCCTCTCAACGCTGGAAGCGCGCTATCAGGCCGCGTTCAGCGCGGTCCTGACGCTCAAACGTCTGGGCGAGGCGCTGTATCGCCCGCGTCTCCCCGCAAAGGGCACGCATTTACAATACGACATGAACGTGCCCGCCTCCGTTTACCTCGCGGACGATCTGCTGCTGCTGGAGCGCATTGCCAGAAAGGAGGAGCCATGAGAGAATTTTACGCATACGACGGCTTTTGCCTTTGCCCCCTGAACGGGACGCTGCCCGACGGCGCGCAAGGGGCTGCTTCGCCCTTTGCGCCGCTGGTGTTTCTTATAGACCGCGACCCGCATACCGCGCGCGGCTTTTTCGCCATTTCCTCGCTCGACGAGCTGGAGGAGGCGGAAGGACCAAGCCTGCTGCTGCCCGTCAAGGCGCGGGAAACGGGCGCGCTTGCGGATTTCGTAAAAGAAAACGGCGCGGCGGTGCTCAACACCGCCTTCTCCCGCGCGTTTTGCGTGCTGCGCGACTTTCACGCACGAAAAAAGCGCCCCTTGCGCCTGACGCTCGTAGGCTTGGGCGACGTGGGCGGCACGCTGCTCACCGGGCTAAAGCTCTTGGGCGAAGGTATCGGGGAGATCGGCATATACGACCCCAACCAAGCGCAGTGCGCGCGCTATGAGATGGAGCTCAATCAGGTGTTGCCGGTAGGCTCCGCGCCGCTTGCCCCCATCGTCCTGCGGGAGGAGGGCGCGCTGTTTGATTGCGACGCGCTGCTCTTTACCGCGTCGCGCGGCGTGCCGGGGCTGGATAGCCAAGTGCAGGACGTGCGCATGGCACAGTATGAAGCGAATAAAGCTATGCTTGCCATATATGCGCGCAAGGCGCGGGAGGCGGGCTTTACGGGTCTTTTCTGCCAGATCTCCGACCCTGTGGATCACCTTGCGCGCGCGGTGTTTTTAGAGAGCAATACGCTAGATGGCACGTTTGACGGCGGCGGGCTGCTGCCCGAGCAGGTGCAGGGCTACGGCCTGGGCGTGATGCGTGCGCGCGCCCGCTATTATGCGGAAAGGATGGGCATAGACGCGTCCCGGCTTTGCGCCTTCGGCCCGCACGGGGAGGGCTTGATCGTCGCCAACGCGCCGGACGAGGAATATGACGACGCGCTTTCCCAAGCGCTTACGCAGGATGCGCGAACCGCCAACCTCAAGGTGCGCGCGCTGGGCTTCAAGCCCTACATCGCCCCCGGCCTGTCCTCCGCCTGCGTATCCGTGCTTCGCACGCTGCGCGGCGAATGGCACGACGGCGCGGCGCCGCTGGGCGGGGCGTACTTCGGATGCCAAACAAGATTTACAAAAAACGGCCCCGCGCAGCTTCGCATGCCGCTGTGCGCGCCGCTGTATGAAAGAATCTGCGCCACCTATTCCGCGCTAAAGGAGTTTGATTACGCATGAAGGCCGCAAAAAAGCCCCTCATCGTCATCGCGGCGGGCGATCATGCCCGCTTAAGAGGCATATTGGAAAGCGCGCTTGCGGATATCCCCCACAAGGTCATCCGCGCGACGGGTCTTATGCCGCAGCTCTCTGACGCGCGCATACTCTTTGCGCTCTCCGTGGGCGAGGTGGGGTTGGACGCGGACATTTGCAGCCTCCTTATCCACCTTAGAAGCCATCCCGACGCGCTTGCAGGCTCCATCGGCTCCATCATCATAGACGGCGCGGGGGAGCTTTACACCAAGCAGCTTGCGCACATGCTGCTGCTATCCGCCAACAGCGCGGGGTGCCTGTTCCCCGGCAAGCCGCTGGTGGAGGCGACGGGTTCCTTGACCAACTGGAACGTGCAGGCGCGCCGAAGGGGCGTATCCCCTCTTGAAGCCTATACGCTTGCCGCGCGGGAGCTGGTGGAGCGCCTATGGCGCTTCGCGCCCGAAAAGAAGGCGACCCCCAAGGTGCTCATGCTGCACGCGTCGGAAAAGACCACCTCCAATTCGGTGGCTCTGGGTACGCGCATATGCGAGCGCCTGCAGCCAAACTGCGAGGTGACGGAAATATCGCTCCAAAACGGCACGATATTCGACTGCCGCGGCTGCTCCTACAAGGCGTGCGCCCATTTTGCGTCGCAAAATTCCTGCTTTTACGGCGGCAGCATCGTCGAGGACGTGTATCCCGCCATCATGGCGTGCGACGCCCTCCTGCTCTTATGCCCCAACTACAACGATTCCGTCAGCGCCAATATCATGGCCTGCATCAACCGGCTTACAAGCCTGCTCGTATTCAACACCCTCTATGATAAATACCTCTACGCCGTGGTGGTCTCGGGCTACAGCGGCAGCGACCTTGTCGCGCAGCAGGTCTTGGGCGCGCTCTGCTGCAACAAGACCTTCATGCTGCCCCCGCGCTTTTGCCTGATGCAGACCGCCAACGACCCCGGCGACGCATTGCGCGCACCGGGGATAGAAGAACGATTGGATGCATTTGCACAAAGCATGCTGCAAACGATGCGTTGATTTCAAAAAGGTGTTCTAGCTCTTTCCTGCGTTCACAACACAATCCACGTCCTAGGGGATTGTCAAGGGGCCGCTGCCCCTTGACTTTCTAGCGCCCGAAGCGGCGTGTACGGTGAGGGCGGAAGGTCTTGCGCAGCAAGGCTTCTCTGCCATTTGCAACGACCGTGAGAGAAACGAACAGTTGCAAATGGAAAAACATCGGTCAAAGCCGACTGGCCTTGACCGAAAGCGAAGCTTATTTGATTTTTAGCGTCCTAAGATATGCCTTTTGCT
Source organism: Clostridia bacterium (assembly GCA_030533005.1). Taxonomy (GTDB): domain Bacteria; phylum Bacillota; class Clostridia; order Christensenellales; family CAG-138; genus JAQVRG01. The sequence goes on from JAUNJX010000030.1 coordinate 9,237, forward strand.
CCTCCGTGATGCGATAGCTCTCTATCGCCTTTTGTATGGCCTTGTTATGCGCCCATACGTCCAAGCGGCGCCCTTCGATATAGGGAAGCGTCGCGTCGTATTGCTTGGCGAGCGCCGTCGCAAAATACCACGCGATCATCATGTTGACATAGTATTCCTGTGAACGAAGCTGCGCCACCATCTCCAAATACGCGGGGTCAAAGTGTGCATCCAGATAAAAGCGCATGAGCATCTCTACGCCAAATCGGATGGTGTAGGTATGCGTGCTCGAAAGCCACCTCTTGATGCTTTGGAGCAGTTCGGGCAGGTGCTTTTGAAACACCTTGGGGCTCATCAAGTCGCAGGTCGCCCAGTTGTCCACATAGGGCAAAAACGCGTTGAGCGCCGCAATGCAGGCGTCGTAATCCTTCATGCGCTCGATCAAAAAGCCGTGCAGGTTGTTTTCCTCATAATACTCATGCGGCAAAATCGATAAAAAGGCCGCCGCGTCGGGTGATTTTTCGTATTCCTTCGCAAGCTGCCGCATGGCGGGCGTGCGCACGCCGATGACGGCAGCAGGGTCTACCGTGGGCATGAGCTTGCACTGAAAATCGCGGTACGGCAAATCCTGCAAGGCAAAAAGCCTTGCTTGCACATCCTTGGCGATCGCCTGCTCGTTCATTTTGCCGTCTCCTTTTGCAATGCCGCAAGAAACGCGTCCACCTGCGCCTCCTCCGTAGCCCAGCTCGTGCAAAGGCGTATGGCCTCGTTGTGTTCGTCCACGCGGCACCACGGGGAATAGCCGTACGCCTTGGACAGCACGGACAGCACCGCGCTTGGCAATATGGGGAAGATCTGATTGGTGGGGGAGGGGGCGTAAAAATCGTAGCCCAGCGCCGCGATGCCGTCGCGCAGCTTTTGCGCCATGCGGTTTGCATGGGCGGCCAAATCCATATAGAGGGAATCCTTAAAAAGCTCTATAAACTGGATGCCCAACAGACGCCCTTTTGCAAGCCTGCCGCTTCGCTGCTTCTGGATATAGCGAAAATCACGATCCAAGCCGGGCGTGTTTACGAGCATCGCTTCGCCAAAGAGCGCGCCCATCTTGGTGCCGCCGATATAGAACGCGTCCGTAAGCCGCGCGATGTCCGCAAGCGTCACATCGCTCTGTTCGCAGTTCAGCGCGCAGCCCAGCCTTGCGCCGTCGAGATAGAGCAGCAAGCCCTCCCGCCTGCAAACCCCGCTAAGCGTGGTAAGCTCTTGAAGGCTGTAGATGGTGCCCACCTCGCTGGGGTGCGAGATATACACCATGGCGGGCTGCACCATATGCTCATGCGTAACGTCGTCAAAATGCGCGCGGACGGCTTGCTCCACCTGCCCGGCGGTAAGCTTGCCGTCGGGGCTTGGGAGGGTAAGCACCTTATGGCCGGACGCTTCCACGCCGCCGGATTCGTGCGCGGCGATATGCCCGGTGCTTGCGGCGATCACGCCCTGATGCGGGCGCAAAAAGGCGGAGATGGCGGTGCAGTTGGCCTGCGTGCCGCCCACAAAGAAATATACGCGGCTATTGGGGCTCTGTGCGCGATCCTTGAGCAGCGCCGCGGCTTGTTCGCAATAGACGTCCTCGCCGTAGCCGGGGGTCTGCACGCGGTTGGTTTCAAGGAGTGCCGCGAGTATGCGCTCGTGCGCGCCCTCCTCGTAATCACAGGAAAAGCTGTACATCGTTGTTCTTGATACTCCTTTGGTTTGATAAATTTACGCTCACTGCTCCGCCATCAGCCGCTGTAGGGTGGCAAAAAGCATCTCGGGCTCGATGGGCTTTGCAAGGTGCGCGTCCATGCCGCTTGCAAGGGACAGCTCCACATCCTCGTCAAAGGCGTTGGCGGTCATGGCGACGATGGGAACGCTGCGGCTGCCCTTTTTGCGAAGGTTGCGGATGTTTCTTGTGGCGGCAAGCCCGTCCATCACAGGCATGCGGATATCCATGAGGATGAGGTCAAAGTGATCGTCGGGCGCTGTGGTGAAGGTTTCCAGCGCCTCCAGGCCGTTATTGACCACGACCACCTCCGCGCCCGCCTTTTCCAGCATCCGTTTGGCCACCTCCACGTTGAGCGGATGATCCTCCGCAAGCAGTATCCGCTTCCCCGCAAGGTCGCGGGGGGCGGCGGGCTTGATCTCCACCTTGGCGGCGTTGACGCGGAACACCTTCTCAAACGCCTTTACGATGGAGGACTGGAACAGCGGCTTTTCCATAAACATATCCGCGCCCGCCTCGATCGCCGCCGCCTCGATCATGCGATAGTCATAGGCGGTGATAATGATGATGGTCACATCCGGCCCCACGATGCCGCGTATCTGCCGGGTGGTCTCGACGCCGTCCATGTCCGGCATTTTCCAGTCGATAAAGATGGTGTCGTAATCGTGCTTGTCCTCGCGCGCCTGCTGCACGCGCTCCACGGCGCGCATGCCGGAATCCACCCATTCCGCCTCCATCCCCATGGAGGCAAGCGTCCTGACCGTGCTCTGGCATACGATCACGTCGTCGTCCACCACAAGGGTCTTGAGCTTGGAAAGGTTCAGGGTGCTAAGCAGCTGCAAATACTGCCGGCTTTCCACGGACGCGCCCAGCTGCACGTCGATGGTGAACACGGAGCCTACGTTCTTGACGCTGCGCACATGGATATGCCCGTTCATCATCTCCACCAGGCTCTTGGTGATGGCAAGACCCAGCCCCGTGCCCGTGGAGGTGGAGGTAAAGCTCGCGGATTCCTGCGAGAAGGCGTCAAACAGATGCGGCAGGTATTTTTCGTCGATGCCGCTGCCCGTATCGCTTATCACAAAGCGCAGCGTCGCACGCGCCTTGGCGCAGGATATCTGCTCCATGGCGAACGTGATCTTGCCGCCGGGGGGCGTAAACTTGACGGCGTTGCCCAGTACGTTGATGAGGATCTGCTGGAGCTTGGTGGCGTCGCCCACATAGACGGGCTCCATGAAGCTGTTGACCACCGCGTCGTAATCCACGCCCTTGGCGTTCGCCTGCCCGAAGATGATGGTGTTGATGCCGGAGATGAACTGCTCAAAATCGAACGGCTCCTCGGTAAGCGTCATGCGCCCGCTTTCGATGCGGGACATCTCCAGAATGTCGTTGATGAGGGAGAGAAGGTAGCGCGCGGACATGCCGATCTTGCCGATGGCGTCCGCCATGGCCGCGGGGTCGTTTACATCGTTGGCGGCGAGCGCCGATAAGCCGATGATGGCGTTCATGGGCGTGCGCAGCTCGTGGCTCATGCGGGAAAGGAACTGGGATTTGGCGTTGCTCGCCTGATTGGCGGCCTCCAGGGCCTCCGTCAAAAGCTCGCTTTTGCGCTTTTCCTCCTCCACGATGGAGGAAACATCCTCGCGCGTAAAGACGATGATGTCCCGCTCTCTATCCAGATAATACTGCGTGAGCTTTTTATAGTGGACAGAGCCGTCCGGCTGCAATTCGCGGAAGGAGAACTGGAATCGATCCCTGTTTGCAAGGTTTTCCCTCACGCCCGCAAGCTGCGTATTTCGGATGGTCATCTCACGGTCGTCCGGGTGCACATTCAGCTCCGCGACCTTTTGTGCGACGGTATCCACATCGTCGCCGCTCTCGGGCAAAATGTCCGGCATGTTCGCCGAACGGCTGTAGAGCACAAAGCTTCGGGTCTTGCCGTTGATCTGCGCCACATAATCATAGTTTTCCAGCGTCAGGCTGCGAAAGGTCAGCTCCTTGATCTTCTCCTGCTCGATATTGTAGCAGTATTCAAAAAGAAGCACGTCGCTGCCGCCCGGATCGCGCACCAGATGCAGTATGTTCCGCACCCAGATCACGTCGCCCGAGGGCATGCGCCTGCGATAATCGATGGAATGCTCCGTTTCGCCCGCAGCAAAGCGTTCCTGCAAAAACGCCGGATCGTTGAGCGCGCGAAACGCCCGTCTGTCCGCCTCGTCGATAAAAAGCGTCTCAAGATTGTCCAATCCGCCCGCGAAAGCCGTCTTTTCCTCCTGCGGCACGACGCTGCCGTCCCGATAGGCATAATCCAGCGTTTCGCCCGTGGTGAGGTTGAAAAGCGCGTGCACCAAAAGGTTGCCCTCTCCCATGGTGGGGCGACTTTGCTCAAGCTCAAATCTAAGATGCTGCTGTGTGGTGTCCTCAATGGCGAGAATGGTCTTGACGGGCTTGCCGTCGGCCGCCAATATGGAGGAAAACTCCGTGTGCTCCCAGTGGTAGGTTCCGTCCACATACCGCACGCGGCAATCGAGCCTGCCCGATTTTTCGCCGCGGAGGATCGCCTCATAAAACGCTTCATAGTCGGCGCGGGAGGCTTCGTCCAGCACGTTCTCCCGCAGGATGACCTCCGGCACCTCCGGAAGCACATTGGGCACGCCGTAAAGCTTCGCGTAATCCTCCGGCATGGTCAGGGTGTGCGTGTTGGGGTCGTATTCGCAAATCATCCTGCCGATCTGCGACATGGCGAGCATCAGCTCCTCCTCGTGCACGCGGAGAGCCTCCTCCGCCATCTTCTGTTCAGTGATGTCAAAGCGCACGACGTTCACGATCACCGCGTCATCGCGCCTTCCGGTGACCGTGCCGCGCATGTTGACCCAGCGGCAGCCGCCGTCGCGCGTATAGCAGCGGCAGGTGCAGTTGAGCGGCACGCCGTCCCGCCGGGTGGCCTCCAGCGCCTTATATAGCTGCGGCCGATCCTCCTTGTAGATCAGATGAAAAGGATTTTCGGCCATCAGCGCCGCGTACGCTTCGCTGTCATAGCCGGAAAAACGATAGTAGCCGTCGGAAAAATATATGGCCTCTGCGCCCGTTTCCTTAAGCGCGAGCATCGCAATACCGCAGGAGGGGCTGTCGATAAACAGCTGCAGCCGCGCCTCCGCTTCCAGCGCTCTTTCCTGCGCAAGCCTTACCTTTTCCTCCGCTTCGCGCACGATCCGTTCCACGTCCGCGCCTATGAGATTGCCCGCGTTATCCTGCATACGTCGCGTCCCCTTTCATTATAAACCTGTCGATATGAATACATTCTATTTTTACCACGTTTACGCGCCGCGCACAAGGGAAATCGTCGATTCCTGCGCAAATGGCAAAAATTTTTCCTTAAAACCCGAAAAATTGAAAAAAGGGTATTGACAACCCTTTATTTGTATTATATAACTATGTCAGACAAAAGACACAAGACAAAAATACACATCGTCCGCACACCGCGGACAGACCGCAAGCAGCGGCAAAAATCCAAACGCACGCCATGGCAGGCTCAAAGCAAAACAGAAGGGGGAAAAGGTATGAAGATGAACAAACTGCGCGCGGGGGCGCTGCTCCTGTCTCTCGTACTCGGCCTAAGCGGCTGCGGCGCACCGGGCGCGCAGGACGAACGGGACGCCGACGCCTATCAGACCATCGAGCTTGTGATGGCGGTCAACGGCACGGATACCCAGATCGACACCCGCGTGGCCAACTATTTCGCCCAGCTCGTGGAGGAGGGCTCCGGCGGCAACGTCACCGTCGCCGTGTTCCCCAACGATCAGCTTGCCGGCGGCAACGCCACCAAGGGCATCGAGATGATCGCGCAGGGCTCGGCAGACCTTGCGGCCTACGCCACCTGCACCCTCGCCGTGATCGATTCCCAGCTTCCCGTCGCCACCATTCCCTGGAGCTTTGAGAGCTATGAGGAGGCGCGGCGGGTCATTGACGAAAGCGGCTACAAGTATTACGCCCAACGCCTCGCCGCCAAGGGCATCACCTATCTTGGCTCCTTTCACAACGGCTTTCGGCAGATCACCAATTCCAAGCACGCGATCAAAACGCCCGCGGATGTGAAAAACCTCAAAATACGCGTGCCGGGGAGCGAAATCTACATGGGATTCTTCCGCACGCTGGGCGCAGACCCCACCTCCATGAGCTGGAGCGAGGTGTTCACCGCCATCCAGCAGGGCACCATCGACGGGCAGGAGAACGGCGTGAGCGTCACCTCCACGGCCAAGATGGTGGAGGTGCAAAAGCACCTGACCATGTGGAATTATTCCTACGAAAACGATCTGTTTATCGCCAACACCCTCGTATGGGAGAATCTGGAGCCAAAGACGCAGGAGCTGCTCCGCGTCTGCGCCGTGGACGCCTGCAACTGGGGGCGCGACGTGCTGGAGGCGGAGGAGGAGGCGCTCATCGAGGGCTTCAAGGACGTGGGCATGACCGTCACCTATCTTACGGAGGAGGAGAAGGCCGCCTTTGCAGACGCGATCGCCGCGTGGAAGGCGGGCATCATCCAGCAGTTCGGCGCGGACGCCTGCGGCGCCTTCGGCATCGCGTAACAGGAAGGAGAATCACATGCATTTTATAGATAAGATCGAAGAATATCTCTGCGCGGGGTGTCTGGTGGTCATGACGATCCTCGTATCCGCCAACGTATTTTCCCGCTATGTGCTGCACATGTCCTTCTCCTTCTCGGAGGAGATCACCACAAACCTGTTCGTGCTTCTTAGCATGATGGGCACCGCCATCGCCGCCAAGCGGCGGTCGCATCTTGGCCTTTCCATCCTCACGGACGCGGTGGGACCCAGGCTTCGCAAATGCCTCGTCGCGGGCGGCTTCGCAATCGCCACGCTGTTCAGCCTCGCGCTTTTCATCTACGGCGTGCAGATGGTGATGAGCCAATACCGTCTGGGGCAGGTCACCGCCAGCATGCAGTGGCCGGAATGGATCTTTGGCACCTTCGTACCCTTCGGCGCGTTCTTCATCACCCTGCGCTTTGCGCAGGCTGCCTGGGAGGAATGGAAAACACCCGCCAACGCACAGACCGAAAACGCACCGAATGAAAAGGAGGTTGAAGCCGTATGACCGCTACCGTGCTATTCGTATCCTTCGCGCTGCTGCTTCTGTGCGGCGTACCCATCGCCGCGTGCCTAGGGGTATCCAGCGTAGCCGCTATGCTCGTGCAGGGCGCAGGGCATCCGGTGAGCACCATCATGAGCAGCCTCCCCCGCCTGTTCTCCGCCTCCACCAGCAAATTCGTGCTGCTCGCCATCCCCTTCTTCATCCTCGCGGGCAACATCATGGAGAAGGCGCAGATCTCCCAGAAGCTCATCCGTCTGGCGGAGACCTGCGTAGGGCACCTCAAGGGCGGCCTCGCCATCGTATGCGTCATCGTTGCCTGCTTCTTCGCGGCCATCTCCGGCTCCGGCCCCGCCACGGTGGCGGCGCTTGGCCTCGTGCTCATCCCCGGCATGATCCGTTCCGGCTATTCTCCCGCTTTTTCCGCGGCGCTCATGGGCTGTGCGGGCGCGATAGGCGTCATCATACCGCCCTCCATCACGTTTGTGGTGTACGGCTCCATCGCAGACACCTCCATAGGGGATCTGTTCAAATCCGGCATCCTGCCCGGCCTCATCATGGGCACGGCGCTCATCATCGCGGCTCTCTGGGTGGGACGGCGCATGGATCTCAAGCCTTTGTTCAAATGCACCGCGAGGGAACGCTGGATGGCCTTCAAGGACGCGTTCTGGGGGCTGCTCATGCCCGTCATCATACTGGGCGGCATCTACGGCGGCATCTTTACCCCCACGGAAGCGGCGGCTGTCGCCGTGGTCTACGGCCTGTTCGTGGGCGTGGTCATCTACAAGACCGTGCGCTGGAAGGAGCTTATGGCGATCCTTGTGGATTCCGCCAGCACCACCGCCACCGTCATGTTCATCACGGCGGCTGCAAGCCTGTTCGCCTATGTGCTGACCCGCGCCCGAATCAACATCGCCATCAGCGAAGCGCTTGCAAGCCTTACGGGCGGCTCCACCATCGTGTTCTTCCTCATCGTCAACGTGATCCTTTTGATCGCGGGATGCTTCCTCGATTCGACGTCCGCCCTCTACATCTTTACGCCGCTGTTCGTGCCCGTGGCGCAGGCGCTGGGTGTGGACATGATCCATCTGGGCACGGTGATGATCGTGAATCTTGCCATCGGCCTTTTCACCCCGCCCGTGGGCGTCAACCTGTATGTGGCGTGCGGCGTGGCCAAGGTAGATTTGAAACAGATATCGCGCGGGGTGATACCGCTGTTGATCGCATCCATCATCGTGCTGCTCATCATCACCTATTTCCCCGCGATCTCGCTCGTACTGGTATAAAAAAGGAGGTTTAACAATATGAAGGACAATCTGAGTGTGGCGCAGCTCCAAAACAAGTGCGTGGATCTGAAGAAAGAGGTCGTCACCATGATCTACAAGGCGCAATCCGGCCATCCCGGCGGCTCGCTCTCCGTGGCGGATTTCATCACCGCATGCTACTTCCGCGAAATGGACGTCGATCCCGAAAACCCCCGCTGGCCCGAGCGCGACCGCTTCGTGCTCTCCAAGGGCCACGTCTGCCCCGCGCAGTACGCGGCGCTCGCCATGAAGGGCTTCTTCGACATGAGCGTATTGGATACGCTGCGCAGGGAGGGTTCGCCCCTGCAGGGACATCCCGATATGAAAAAATGCCCCGGCATCGACATTTCGACGGGCTCTTTGGGGCAGGGTCTTGCTTGTGCGGTCGGCATGGCGCTCGCCGCCAAGATGGATCACAAGGGCTATCGCGTTTACGCCGCCGTAGGCGACGGCGAATGTCAGGAGGGCGAGATCTGGGAGGCGGCACAGACCGCCAACAAGTACGGCCTTGACAACCTTGTGGTGTTCGTGGACAACAACAACTTGCAGCTGGACGGCACCTGCGACGAGGTCATGCCCAACATCGACCTTGGCAAAAAGTTCGCGGCCTTCGGCTTTGACGCCTACGAGATCGACGGCAACGACATGGCGCAGATGGTCGCGGCGCTGGAGCTTGCGCGGGCGGTCAAAAACGGCAGGCCCAAATGCATCTTCGGCCACACCGTCAAGGGAAACGGCGTGTCCTTTATGGAAAACCAGTGCGGCTGGCATGGCGTCGCCCCCAACGAGGCGCAGTATCAGCAGGCCATAGATGAGCTCGACAAGCAGTATGTCGCGTGCTAGGAAGGGAGTGCATAAAAATGAGCGAAAACAAGATCGCCACCCGTGACGGCTTCGGCGAAGCCATCGTAGAGCTTGGCAAAGCAAATCCCAACATCTGCGTTGTGGATATCGATATCGGCAAATCCTGCAAGACGGGTGCGTTCCGCAAGGAGCTTCCCGCACAGTACCTCAACGTTGGCATCGCGGAGCAAAACGGCGCGGGCGTGGCCGCGGGTCTCGCCACCTGCGGCAAGATACCCTTCGTGGTCACCTACGCGGCGTTTGGCAGCATGCGCATCTGCGAAATGATACGGCAGCAGATATGCTATCCCCACCTCAACGTCAAGATCGCCTGCTCGCACGGCGGCGTGACCCCCGCCAACGACGGCGCGTCCCACCAGTGCATCGAGGACATGGGCATCCTTCGCACCATCCCCAACATGACCGTCGTCATGCCCGCGGATTACCATGCGGCCAAGGCGCTCGTCAAAGCCGCCGCCGCCTACGACGGCCCCGTATACCTTCGCTTTACCCGCGACGCGGTGCCGGTGGTCTACGACGAAAACGCCGTATTCGAGATCGGCAAGGCAAACCTGCTGCGCCAAGGGCAGGACGTCGCCATCCTTGCAAACGGCGATACGGTATGCATCGCGCTGGCGGCTGCCGAAGCGCTTAGCGCAAAGGGCGTTTCCGCGCGGGTGCTCGACATGCACACCGTAAAGCCGCTGGACGTGGACGCCGTAAAGGCTTGCATCCGCGACACGGGCAGGCTCATCACCGTGGAGGATCACAACATCCTCAACGGCCTTGGCAGCGCCGTGGCAGACGTGGTGGCGGAAAGCGGCAAGGGCGTCCTTCGCCGGGTAGGCGTGCAGGATCAGTTCGGGCAATCCGCCCCCTACGCGCGCCTGCTGGAGATGAACGGCATCACCGCCGAAAACATCACGGCGCTGGCGCTGGAATTGCTCAAGTAAACACAAAAATTTTACATACGGAAAGGAAACATCACCATGCTGGATTTTAACGGACAGGTCGTCATCGTCACCGGCGCGGGCTCGCCCAAGGGCATCGGCCGCACCATCGCGCAGACCTTCGCGCGGCAGGGCGCGCAGGTCGTCATCTGCGACATCAATCAGGCGGGATTGGACGCAAACGTCGCGGAAATGGAGGCCATGGGCTACAAGGTCTGCGGGCTTAGCGCAAACCTTACCGACAAGGCCTCCGTGGACGCGCTCATAGGCGACGTCATGGCGCGCTTTGGCCGCATCGACGTGCTGGTCAACAACGCGGGCGTCTCCCAGAAGGTCACGGTGGCGGACATGACGCTTGACGACATCAAGCGCGTGTTCAACGTCAACATGTTTGGCCTTTTCCTCATCACGCAGGCCGTCTGCGAGGTGATGAAGCAGCAGCGCTACGGCCGCATCGTGCATCTCTCCTCCGTTTCGGGCAAGCGGGGCGGCGGCGTGTTCGGCGGCGCGCACTATTCCGCCTCCAAGGCGGCGGTGCTGGGCTTTTCCAAGAATCTCGCCCGCGAGGTATCGCAGTACGGCATCACCACCAACTGCGTCTGCCCCGGCCTTATCAACACGGACATCTGGAAAAGCATGCCCAAGGAACAGGCGGACGCTGTGATCGCGGGCATCCCCATGGGGCGGCCGGGCGAAACGCAGGAGGTCGCGGACACCATCGTGTTCCTTGCCTCCAGGGAAGCCTCCTACATCACCGGCGAGGAGATCGACATCAACGGCGGATCGCATATGGACTAAAAGCTTCGCTTTCGCCCAAGGCTGTGCGGCCTTGGGCGAGTTGCCACCGTTTGACTGTGCGCTTCGCGCACGGTCGTCAAACGGCGATAGGGAGCGGGCACATGGCCCTATCCGTTTCGCCGGCAAAGCCGGCGAAGCCGGAATCAAGCCTTACCCATTCGCCGGGAGACGGCGAATGGAACTTGCCCGCACACCGTCGCGGCGCGCGGTTGCCCCTTGACGGATCACGCAAAGAAGGTGTACAGTATACCATACGTTATATCGTATGAATGTCGTATGACTTATGAATGATAAATGAGGTGAACGTATGGCACAGCCTACCGATTATTTGAAAAGCATCAAGAGCGAATCCGTCGTGCAGCAGGTCATCAACTGCCTGACGGACGCCATGATCTCCAAGCGGCTCAAGCCGGGCGACCAGATCCCTACCGAGCCGGAGCTTGCCGAAGCGCTGGGCGTGGCGCGCACCTCCGTGCGGGAGGCGACCAAGATATTGAACTATCTGGGGGTGCTCGAAAGCAAGCGCGCAGAGGGCACGTTTGTCGCAAGCGGCTTTCAGGAAAGCATGATCGATCCCATGGTGTACGGCGTGATCCTCAATCAGGATGAAAATTTCCAGCACCTGATGGAGCTTAGGGAAATGACGGAGGTCGGCATGCTGCGCCTGGCGATCCAGAAGCGGGATGAAAACGATCTTGCGCTTCTCAAAGAAAAGCTGGAGGATATGGAACGCATCGCCGCCAAGGAGGGGGATATCCTGGAGGAATTCTTTGCGGCGGACAACGTCTTTCACGACGCCGTTTCCGCGCTTTGCCGCAACCCCATGGCGGACAAGGTCAACCGGGTGGTGCGCACGCTGACCTTTGCCGTGCGGCACGACACGGTGGAGACCATGATCAAAACAGGCCGCGCGCAGGAGCTGATCGACGCGCACTGGAAGATATTTGACATGCTGCGCAACCGCGACGCAAACGCCATGGAGGAAAACATCCGCAACACCTACTTTTTAAACGTGGACAAAGGCTAAACCGCCCCGCCACACGCATACAACGCCCCGCATGCCTATTGTGCATGCGGGGCGTTTTTGTCCGCCCTTGCGCGCGGCGGGCTATGCGGGATATAATGACAAAAGATAAATGGCAGGAGGACGACGCTATGCAGCACGCGTATTTGTTTTGCGACCCGCCGCGCGCGGGGCTTCCGGCGGAAAACATGGATTTCACTGTGAACGTGGAGGGCTGCGACCTCTACGGGCAGGTGCTGCTTGCCGCAGGCGACGCGCCGCATCCTACGGCGCTGCTGCTGCACGGCTTTCCGGGGCATGAAAAGAACCTTGATCTTGCGCAGGCGCTGCGGCGCACGGGCGTCAACGCGGCGTTCTTTTCCTACCGGGGCTGCTGGGGCAGCCAAGGAACTTACGCGATCGCGCAGCTTGTGGCGGATACGCGCGCGGTGCTTTCGCACCTTCGGGAAAACGCGGCGACATACCGCGCCAACGGCGATATCTGGCTCATCGGCCACAGTCTTGGCGGCTTTACGGCGCTGCATACGCTTTGCGAGGAAGCGCACATAAAGGGTGCTGCGCTGCTGACCCCCTGCGATCTTGGCATGCTGTATCAAACGCAGCCCGCGCAGTTTGGCGCACTCATCGATCCGGAGGATACGGGCAACGGATGCCTTCGCACGCCTTACCCCGGCGCGCTGCGCGAGGCGCTTGCGGCGCACGCGGCAGACTGGGCGTTTGCGTCCATCGCGGACAAGCTGCCACACATCCCCATGCTGTTTGTGGGGGGCACACAGGACGCGGTGACGCCGCCCAACGAGCACATCGCGCCGCTGCTTCAACGCCTTGGCGGGCGCGCCGCCTACCGCGAGATCGACGACGGGCACGGCTTTTTCGGCTCCCGCACGGCGCTGATTCAAACGGTGGGGGAATGGCTTGCGCAATACGAAGGCTAGGCTTTCTAACAAAAATGTGCGCCAAGGTCATGCGACCTTGGCGCAGCTTGTCGAAAAATATCGAGTGACCTTCATCGATAAGCCCTTAGGCTTTTTCTTTGCCGCCGAACTTCAGCAGCAGCATGGTGGCAACGATGATCACGCCCACGACCGCGAAAACGCCCAGCATCCCCACGCCCATATAGTACAGGTTATCCACAAATGCGGAAAGATTGACATACATACTTCTTTTCTCCTTTCAAGCTACATAAAAAAGTTTAATATGAGACCGCCCGCGATCACGGACGCGATCTGACCGGATACGTTCACCCCGATGGAGTGCATGAGCAGGAAGTTGTTCCTGTCCTCCGCCAAGCCCATCTTGTGCACGATCCGGCCGGACATGGGGAAGGCGGATATGCCCGCGGCGCCGATCATGGGATTGAGCTTGGTCTTTAAAAAGAGGTTGATGAGTTTGGCGAAAAGCACGCCGCCCGCTGTGTCGAAGATGAACGCCACAAGGCCGAGGCCGAGTATCATCAGCGTCTCCGGCCGCAAAAACTGCTCGGCGCGCATCTGGCTTGCGATGGTGATACCAAGGAAGATGGTGACGAGATTGGCAAGCACCCGCTGCGCGGTTTCGGAAAGCGTATTGAGCACGCCGCATTCGCGGATGAGGTTGCCGAACATCAGAAAGCCGATCAGCGACACCGCCTGCGGCGCAATCACGCCCACGACGAAGGTGATGATGATGGGAAAGAGGATCTTTGCGCGCTTGCTCACCTGCTGGGGCTTATAGTCCATGCGGATGAGGCGCTCCTTCTTGGTGGTGAGCAGCTTGATAATAGGCGGCTGTATGATGGGCACGAGCGCCATATAGGAATACGCCGCCACCATGATGGAGCCGATGTATTTGGAGCCGAGCTTCTGCGCCACCACGATGGAGGTGGGGCCGTCCGCGGCGCCGATGATGGCGATGGAGGCCGCGTCGTTGGTATCAAAGAACATGGAAGCGAGGCAGAAGGTCAAAAAGATGCCAAACTGCGCCGCCGCGCCGAACACCATGAGCTTGGGATTGGTGAGCACGGGGCCAAAGTCGATCATCGCGCCGATGCCGATAAAGAGCACCAGCGGAAAAAGCTCGTTGGCAATGCCCGCCTGAAACAGCGTATCGAGTATGCCGATCTCCGCCCCCTGCGTCACGGCGCCCGAAAGCGGAAGGTTGACCAAGATCGCCCCAAAGCCTATGGGCAGCAGCAGCGTGGGCTCCATATCCTTTTTGATGGCCAGATACATAAGCGTACCGCCGATGAGCCACATCAGCACCTGCTGCCACTGGATCAGCAGCAGATTTTCATAGAGTATTTCCATCGCGTCCTCCGTTTCCTCAGGGGTAAATCCAACCTATAAGTGCACAAAAGCAGAACCCGCGTCGCGGTGTTCTGCCCGGCGTATCTTTGCAAAAACGTCTTGCCCGCCAGCCTTAGGATGGCCGAAAATGCTTATTTTTAAGCAAACTCCCCATTCTCTAGGCTATGCTGGATTATAGCACGGCGCGACCGCTTTGGTAAGCGGTATCCCGCAAATCGTCCTATCGTACATTTTCATATATAATCTTCCTTCTATTGGCGCAGCTTATATCATGCATTTCTTTACGGTTTCTTGTCGGTTCGCACATTTTCCTCATTTTCTTATATGTTTAGGCGCTTCTTTCACCTGTTTCCGCATGGATATTTTCTTAACAGCTATAAATATCTTTATGGTTGTTAAGATCTGGTGCGAGACTTCCCGCTTCGCGCGTGCGGTCTTTGTCCGCATGCTTGCCCTCCACGCAGGCGCGGCTTCACGAAAACACATAAAATTTGTGGTGAGTACCATTTCTGGTGCTGACAAAACCTTTGTTCTGTGTTATGCTTCGGAACGTTAGTTCCGTACGGAGGTGATAGGCTTTGCCAAAAATGAAACAAACAGACTCCTTGGAGGCCATGGAGGCGCTGCTCAACCGCGCCATGCAAAAGGGCTCGCGTCTTTACGCTTACGCCCAGCGAGAGCTGATCGACGATCCCGAAAACAGCAAAAACCCCGACGCAAAGCCCCTCAAGGAGGTCGTCGCCGTATTGCAGCAGATACGGGAGCTTCGCAAAAGCGAATGCGCAGGGGAGCTCCGCGTGATCTTCGGCGGCGACGGCAAGCGTTGGAGCGAATGAGGTCTCCAAAAATATATTCTTTTGAGTACCACTTTTGTCACCCACCTGAGCGCGAAAATGTGGTATGGTACATGCAGAACAAGAACAATTGTTCTGAAAGCGAGAATCTTCTTCATGGTTTCTACCCTTTCCTTTGGCACACCCAATCCCAAGCAGGCGCGGTTTTTTGAAAGCCGCGCCCGCTACATCGGCTACGGCGGCGCCCGCGGCGGCGGCAAGAGCTGGGCGATGCGCACAAAGCTCATCCTCCTGGCTTTAGGCTATCCCAAGCTCAACATACTGCTGCTGCGGCGTACGCTGCCGGAGCTTCGAGAAAATCACCTTTTGCCCATGCAGAAGCACTTATACGGCGTGGCGGACTATAACGCAAGCGCACGCGCCTTCACATTCCCGAACAACAGCCGCATACGCCTTGGCTACTGCGATAGCGAGGGGGACGTTTATCAATATCAGGGGCAGGAATACGATGTGATCGGCGTAGAGGAATGCACGCATTTCACATGGACGCAGGTGCAGTTCCTCATGACCTGCAACCGCTCCGTTCGCCCCGATTTCTCCGCCCGCATGTATTTTACGGGCAACCCCGGCGGCGTGGGGCACGCGTGGTTCAGACGCCTTTTTGTAAAGGGTCTGTATCAGGAAAACGAAAACCCCGCCGACTATGCTTTTATCCCGGCCACGGTGGACGATAACGCAGCGCTCCTTGCCTACGACCCGGATTATGTCAAGGTGCTCGACGCGCTCCCCGACAAGCTGCGCCGCGCGCACCGCTACGGCGACTGGGATGTGTTTGAAGGCCAGTTCTTCTCCGAATTCACCGACGCGCCTTCGCATTACAAGGATCGCCAGTGGACGCATGTGATCGATCCTTTCGTGCTGCCCTCCTCATGGGCGATCTACCGAAGCTTCGACTTCGGCTATGCCAAGCCCTTCTCCTGCGGCTGGTGGGCGGTGGACTATGACGGGCGGCTGTATCGCATACTCGAGCTTTACGGCTGCACGGACAGCCCCAACACCGGCGTCAAGTGGCCGCCCGACCGGATATTTCAAAAGATCGCCCAGATGGAACGCGAACACCCCTATTTAAAGGGCAAGCACATTCAGGGCGTCGCCGATCCCTCCATCTGGGACGCGAGCAGAGGGGTATCCATTGAGGAGGAGGCGGCAAAGGCGCGCGTCTACTTCGATAAGGGCGACAACGCCCGCATACCCGGCTGGATGCAGCTGCATTACCGCCTTTCCTTCGATGAGGGGGGGCTGCCCATGCTCTATAGCTTCCATACCTGCAAGGGGTTTGTGCGCACCATGCCCACGCTGCTTTTCTCCAAATCCGACCCGGAGGATCTCGACACCACAGGCGAGGATCATATCGCCGACGAGGTGCGCTACCTCTGTATGGCGCGTCCCATAGCACCCAGGGAAAACGCGCCGCAAAAAGCCTCGCGCTGCGCGGCGCTGGATCTGTAATCATAAGATCTGAAAGCAT
>JAUNJX010000030.1:25613-27756 GCA_030533005.1 Clostridia bacterium
CATAAATAGAAAGGACGATCTTCATGGAGCAACGACAACCTAAAGCGCCCCCCATAGGGCGGGAGCAAGCGGCGCAGGCTCTCCACACCCTCAAGCTCTACAAGGCGGGCAAGGCGAATCTGGAGCGGCGCATCGTAGAAAACGAAAGCTGGTGGCGCCTTCGGCACTGGGAGCAGATGCGCACGGGCGCGGGGGACGAGCCGGAGCCCGCCTCCGCATGGCTGCAAAACTGCATCGCCAACAAGCACGCCGACGCCATGGACAAGTACCCCGCCCCCTTCGTCATGCCCCGGGAGCCGGACGACGCGGCCGCCGCGCACACGCTCTCAAGCATACTGCCCGTGGTGCTCGAACAAAACGACTATGAGCAGGTCTATTCGGACATGTGGTGGTACAAGCTCAAAAACGGCACGGGCGTAACGGGCGTATTCTGGAACCCGGAAAAGAACGGCGGCAGGGGGGAGGTGGACGTGCGGCAGCTGGATCTTTTGAACCTCTTTTGGGAGCCGGGCGTCAAGGATATTCAGGCCAGCGCCAACTTCTTTTCGGTGGAGCTTGCGGACAAGGATTACCTTCTTTCCCGTTACCCGCAGATACCGCTTACGGGAAGCGCCATGGATGTGACGCAGTACGTTTACGACGACGCGATGGATACCTCCGGCAAGATCGCCGTGATCGACTGGTATTATAAGCGCCGGCAAGGCGCCCGCACCGTCCTGCACTACGCCAAGCTCGCCTGCGGCGAGGTGCTCTACGCTACCCAAAACGATCCTTTGTACGCGAACCGCGGCTTTTACGACCACGGCGCGTACCCCTTCGTGTTCGACGCGCTGTTCCCCGAGGAGGGCGCGCCCGTGGGCTACGGGTATGTGGACATCTGCAAGAATCCCCAGACGCAGATCGACAGGCTCAATCAGGCGCTTCTTAAAAACGCCGTGATGGCCGCGCGCCCCCGCTGGTTCGTGCGCGGCGACGGCAGCATCAACGAGGAGGAGTACGCGGACTGGAGCCGGGATTTCGTGCACTACCACGGCAGCGGCACGCCGCGCGAGAACATCTCGCAGGTGGAGGTACGCACGCTGCCCGACGTCTACATCGCCATACTCAACGGCAAGATCAACGAGCTCAAGGAGACCAGCGGCAACCGCGATTTCAATCAGGGGAGCTCTGCAAGCGGCGTAACGGCGGCCTCCGCGATCGCCGCGTTGCAGGAGGCGGGCAGCAAGCTCTCCCGCGACATGATCAAGGGGGCGTATCGCGCCTATGCGCGCATGTGCTATATCGTCATCGAGCTGATCCGTCAGTTCTATGATACGCCCCGCTGCTTTCGCATCACGGGGACGGGCGGGGAGGCGGGCTTTGCCCGCTGCACCAACGCGGCGCTCCGCCCGCACGGCGCAAACGGCGCGCTCGCCGGCCGCCTTCCGGTGTTCGACGTGCATGTGCGCCCCGCCACCGCCGGCGCGTATTCGCGGGTATCGCAAAACGAGCTGGCGATACAGCTCTATCAGGCGGGCTTCTTCGACCCCGCACGCGCACAGGCCGCGCTTACGGCGCTTGGCATGATGGATTTTGAGGGCAAGGAGCAGACCATACGCGAGGTGCAAAAGCAGGCTGCGGAAACGGCGGACAAATTGCGGCTTGCGGGGCGCATGGCGGAACAAAAGGCAGGCGGCGGCTTAACAAAGGGCGCGGACGCGGATCTGCGCCGCGCTGCGGACAGCGCCGTCACGGCGCAGGCAAGAGAAAAAGCGGAGGTGAGACTATCATGACCAATTTTATCGTGGATCGCTGCTACGATCGCTACATCATTACCCTTGCGCAGGACGGCGACGCGCCGGACGCGCTGCTAAAGGACAGCGAGGAGGCCGCGGCCGTGGGCTTCGTATCCGAAACGCTGCTATCGGCGCTTGAGGAGCATCGCCTTGCGGGCAGGCTTAGAAGCTGCCGCGTGAGCACGGAGGCGGACAGCCTTGTGGTGGACGCGGAGGCGGCGCAGGGCTACGAGGATTATCTGGCAGCCATGGTGGATACCGTGACCACGGGCATGTGCCTGCTTGCGGAACGGTATCCCGACGCCATAGCCGTGGAATGTTGACGGCAATATAAAGAAGGAGAACAGGATGAAAAGAAAAGAAACACA
>JAUNJX010000084.1 GCA_030533005.1 Clostridia bacterium
GCAAAAGAATCAAGCAGAACGGGAAACGACAGCATGGACGAGAGGATCAATACCCCCGCGGTGGAAGAACAGCACGAAATGACGCAGGCGGAGCTTTCCGAGCTTTTGCAGATACGCCGCGACAAGCTTACAGCGCTCCAGCAGGCGGGACGCGACCCCTTTGAGATCGTGAAATACGATCAGGAGCTTTACAGCACGGATATCACGGAGCATTTCGAGCAGTATGAGGGAAAGCGCGTCAGCGTCGCCGGGCGCATGATGTCCAAGCGCATCATGGGCAAGGCGAGCTTTGCGCATCTCTTGGACTATAAGGGCGATATCCAGATCTATGTCAAGCGCGACGATGTGGGCGAGGAGCCCTACGCCGCCTTCAAGACCATGGATATCGGCGACATACTGGGTGTAACGGGGCTTGTGTTCAAAACCAAGACGGGCGAGATCAGCGTGCATTGCGATTCCGTGACCCTGCTCTCCAAATCCCTGCGCCCGCTGCCTGAGAAGTTCCACGGCCTTAAAGACCCCGAGCTTCGCTATCGCCAGCGCTTTGTGGATCTCATCGTCAATCCCGAGGTGCGGGACACCTTTATCAAGCGCAGCCGCATCATCGCGGATATCCGTGAGCGGCTCAACGCGCAGGGCTTTATCGAGGTAGAGACGCCCGTGCTCAACACCACGGCCTCCGGCGCTTCGGCGCGCCCCTTCATCACGCACCACAACAGCCTGGATATCGACATGTACATGCGCATCGCCACGGAGCTTCATCTGAAGGAGTGCATCGTGGGCGGCCTGGAAAAGGTCTATGAGATCGGCCGCATCTTCCGCAACGAGGGTATGGACGCCACCCACAACCCCGAATTCACCACCATCGAGCTGTATCAGGCGTATACGGACTACCACGGCATGATGGATTTGAGCGAGGATCTTATCTCCCACGCCTGCATGCTGGTCAACGGCACGACCAAGATTCAATATCAGGGCATGGATATCGATCTGACCGCCCCCTTTGCGCGCGTGACCATGCGGGATGCGGTGCTTGCCAAAACCGGCTGCGATTTTCTCGCCTGCGCTACGGACGAGGAGGCGCGCGCGCTTGCCAAGGACAAGTTGGACATGACCTTTGAGGACAAGACCATCACCAAGGGCAAGATATTGGCCGAAGCCTTTGACGCGTTTGTGGAGGATACGCTCATCCAGCCCACCTTCGTCATCGATTATCCCGTGGAGATTTCCCCGCTTACCAAGCGCAAGCCGAATGTACCCGGCGTCACGGAGCGCTTTGAGCTCTTTATCGCGGGTCACGAATACGCCAATGCCTTTAGTGAACTTAACGACCCCATCGATCAGCGCAGCCGCTTTGTCCAGCAGGCGCAGGAGCGCGCCAAGGGCGACGACGAGGCCATGATGATCGACGAGGATTTCTGTCTGGCGCTGGAATACGGCATGCCCCCCACGGGCGGTATCGGCATTGGCATCGACCGCGTGGTGATGCTGCTGACCGACAGCGCGACGATACGCGACGTGCTCTTATTTCCGACGATGAAGCCGGTGGGATAAAGCCAAGCATTGCGAAGTGGGAAATAAGAGCGAATGATTTTATGCGCGTGCGAACTTTGCCTGCGGCAAACGCACATGCGCGACGCATCATAACGCCCGTGGCGTTTGCACGCCAAAGGGCTATGATGCGGTTTCCCCACCATGAAGCCGGTGGGATAAAGCCAAATCCCGCGCGAAAAACCCTTCGCGGGGCGCAAATTATTACCGACTCCTAACAACTTTATGAACGGATTGTGAATCCGCGCCGATGCCCTTTGCACGGCGCGGGTTTTATGGTATGATACCCAAGAATGAAAAGGGATGAACCCTTATTTTGGAGGAAGTTTTATAATGAAGAAACTGCTAGTTATATTGCTTGTGGCCATCATGATGGTAAGCGTGATTGGCTGTAAAAATGAAGAAGCCGAGCCGGTGGACGTTATCATTGGCAACGATGAGCCGGAAGCCTCCGCGCCTCCCGCCGAGGTCGAGGTGAGCGAGCACGGTTATGGCAGCGGCATGACCGTTGCGGGCAACGGCTTTTCGCTGGGCGTGCGTACGGACGGCACCGTGATCGCCACTGGCCAGAATGCCGACGGGCAGTGTGACGTGAGCGGCTGGCAGAATATCGTGTACGCTGCGGCGAACGATAATCTCACCGTGGGCGTCAAGGAAGACGGCACGGTGGTCTATGCGGGCGTTGCCATGCCCGGCATCGAGGATCTCGCTTCCTGGAGCAACGTGAAGAAAGTAGCCGTAGGCGACGGCATCATCGTGGGTCTCACCCATGACGGCTTTGTGATGGGCTTGGGCGACGCGGGCGACGCCCCCTTCTGGACGGATGTTGCGGATATTCAGGCTGCCGGCAAGCATGTCGTGGCACTCAAGACGGACGGCTCCGTGGTGGTCACGGGCGATCAGGCTGATCCGGGCTGGACGGGCTGTACGGCAATCGCTACCAACAAATCCTCCGTTCTTGCCGTTAAGGCGGACGGTACGGTGCTGACAACCGGGCAGCAGGCGATCTCCGGCTGGAACAATCTTAAGTCCATCGCCGCGGGCGAAGGCATTACCGTGGGCGTGAAGCAGGACGGCACTGTGGTGACGGATGCTGCTGACGATGTAAGCGTGATCACTACGGCGGTCAGCTGCAGCGCGGGCAACGGCCATGCGCTGGTTATGACAAAGGACGGTACGGTCGCAGGTCTTGGCAGCAATGAAGCGTATCAGACCCGCACCAGTTCCTGGGTTCTGCGTCCCTTTGAGGACAACGGGTATCTCGTGGGCTTTGGCGTGGGCGATAAGATCAGCCGCGTTATTGCCATATTGAATGATATGAACGATACGGAGTCCGCTGAGGTCAAGAGTGCGGACGGCGCAACGGTACTTGGCGCGGATGATGTGATCTTCACCGGCGCGCAGGCGGTGGTGGATGGCACAGCTATCGGTACCATCGTCATTCGTGGCGATGTGGACGGCAACGGTATCATTGACGATACGGATGCCAGCACCATCAATAACTATATCCTTGGCAATGTGGAAGCTACCCCCATGAATCTCGTAGCGGCCGGCATCTATGTGTCTGTCAGCGGCGACGTGATGACGTCCTCTGTGGATACGGTGAAAGCGTATGTGGCGGATCCGACCGTCGTCATTCCGCAGTTCCGCAGTGCCTCTACGGGTCATACCTATGATGAGAAGATCGCGGACGCAAGGACAACCAACGCGGACGTTACGGGCTGGGTGCAGCTGCCGGGCACGCTCATCGATTTCCCCATCATGAAGGCGACCAAGGATTACCACTACAATAACTATACATGGGATGACAAGAAGGACGCCATTGGCTCCGTCTACATGTATTATAATGAAGCGCGTCAGGGTCAGTTCTATGCCTTCACGGCGCATAACAACCGCAAGCGCGCGGCCGATAAGCCCGGCGATCCTACTTCGATGTTCCACGATTTGCACCATATCTATGATGCGAATCTGGGCAGAACCACCTGTCTGCATGAGAAGTGCGGCGCCACGCTGGACGCGGCGGCATTGCCCAACCTCAAGGAGTACAGCGGTCGCGTATGGGATCTGAACATACTGGGCGAGGAGGGACTCTGGGAGGTGTTCTCCGTGTACTGCACCACGGAAAAGACGGAAAAGACCAATTTGGACACCCTTTATGACGCCATTTGGTTCTATAAGGGCGATATGGGCTGGTCTGAGAAGCTGGATACCCTCTATACCGAAAAGACCAAGACCAAGGAAGAAATCCGCTCTTGGATCGATGAGCAGACGGGCAAATCCGAGATCGATCTTGGCGTCAGGGTCGGCGATAATGATAAGCTTCTTACCGTCGTTACCTGCGGCACGGACAGCAGCAAGGCCGGCGAGCGCCTTTACTTCATCCTGCATAAGGTGGGTTAAAAGGAACCAAACCCCAGTCGCATAAGCGTGTTGCTCCGGCATCCGAAAGGGTGCCGGAGTTATTTTTATATAGATATGAATTTCAGAGAAAACAAGAGATATTCAACAAACAAGAAAGAAATATTAGATACAGAATGATTTTTAATAAATGCAGGCAAATAAACGCCTACAAACGTAAAATGACGAATTGTGTTCCCCGATGGATTTTGTTATACTAGCACTCGTGCCGCGCAAGAAGGGCGCAAACGAAAAGCCCGAAACGCGAGACACAGAGCGCACCTTGAAAACTATATAGTGCAGAAAAAGAAGAAGAAAAAGAAACGAAAAGTAATTTGAGACAACCGGCAGCAGCTTGAAAGAGCTGCAACGGAGCAAAGAAATTTGCCAGAAAAAGTAAATGAGCAGATGGGAAACCAT
>JAUNJX010000001.1:0-38164 GCA_030533005.1 Clostridia bacterium
ACGGTGAGATCATCGATTCCTGCGTCAAGGACGATGCAACGCCCGAAAACGTGGAGGCCATGATCAAAAAGCACATCTAAGGTGTGCGCCAACGATAGCAAGCCCTTAGCGGGGCTTCCTATAAAAATATGAGAGAAAAGGAGGAAATGGGATATGGGCATTTTAGCCGGCAAAAAAGCGATCATCATTGGCGACCGCGACGGCATTCCCGGCCAGGCCATTGAGGCATGCGCAAAGTCCGCTGGTGCTGACGTAGTGTTTTCCTCAACGGAGTGCTTTGTCTGAACTGCCGCTGGTGCAATGGATCTGGAGAATCAGAAGCGTGTCAAGGATTTCGCCGAACAGTATGGCCCCGAGAACGTAGTCGTTCTTCTGGGTGCAGCTGAAGGTGAAGCCGCAGGCCTCGCTGCTGAGACGGTCACGAACGGTGACCCCACTTATGCAGGTCCGTTGACAGGAGTCCAGTTGGGACTCAAGGTATACCATGTGTGCGAGCCCGAGATCAAAGCGGAGTTCGATGAAGCCATCTATGACGAACAGGTCAGCATGATGGAAATGGTGCTGGACGTTGACGATATCGTCAACGAGATGAGCGGCATCCGCGAACAGTACTGCAAGTATTAAGGCAACATGCTGGGGCATCGGCTTTGCCGTTGCCCCTTCCTTTATAAAAGGGCGCGTGCTGTGCCCGGATTAGCTTATTTACCATTGCAGCAATGGCCGTGATGGTTTATAATAATAAAAATATCACAATTAAAAAACCGGAGAGGATGATTGAATATGAAAAGCGTAATCAAAGGCACGGGCTATATACTGGTTCATGCGCCCGACATGGTGCTGCATAACGGCACCACCCAGACCACGGAACGTATCGTGAACCCCGAGAGCGAATACCTGAAACAGCTGCCCAAGCATATCCGCAGCTTTGAGCAGGTGCTTGCCTACTACCCCAACCAGGTCTATATTGGCAACCTGACGCCGGATGAGCTGGCGGAAGTGCCGCAGCCCTGGTGTGACAAGGAATGCCCCAAGACGGACAGATACGGCCAGTTTGGCCAGATCATGCCGCAGGAGGAGTTCCTTCTGCTTATGCAGGCGTGCGATGTGTTCGACCTTGTTTTGTTGGATAAGGATTTTGTCGCCGCGCATAAGGAGCAGCTCGCCGCCAACCCCATCATCGACGAGAGTATCATGGCGCGCGTCAAGGATGGCGTGGAGGCTTCGGAGATCGAGCATCTGGTGAAGGACGAGCATTCCGAGGGTCTGTATAACCATGATAAGCTGGTGGGCTGCGTGAAGCGCGCGCATGATATCGATACGAACCTCTCCGCCCACGTTATGCATGAAAACCTTGTATCCAAGGCGTCCTCTGTGATGTCCCTGCTGTCCGCTGTCAAGAATGCGGGGATAGAGAAGGACGAAGTGGAATACGTTATCGACTGCGCCGAGGAAGCCTGCGGCGATATGAACCAGCGCGGCGGCGGCAACTTTGCAAAGAGTGCTGCGGAGATCGCAGGCTTGATGTCTGCAACCGGTTCCGACGCGCGCGGCTTCTGCGCCGCACCTGCCCATGCCATGATCGAGGCGGCGGCGCTGGTAGCCTCCGGCGCGTACAAAACCGTTATCGTGACGGCCGGCGGCTGCACCGCCAAGCTTGGCATGAACGGTAAAGACCATGTTAAGAAGGATCTGCCGGTGATGGAGGACATGATCGGCGGCTTTGCCGTGGTCGTGACCCGCGATGATGGCGTCAGCCCCGAGATCAATCTCGACCTTCTGGGTCGTCACTGCGTAGGCACCGGTTCCGCGCCGCAGGCCGTCATTTCGAGCCTCGTGACCGATCCCTTGGATCGCAACGGCCTCAAGATCACGGATATCGACAAGTATTCGCCCGAAATGCAGAATCCCGACATCACCAAGCCCGCGGGCGCAGGCGATGTGCCGCTGGCAAACTACAAGATGATCGCAGCGCTTGCTGTCAAGCGCGGCGAGCTTGAAAAGGCGGAGCTTGCAAACTTCGCACCCAAGCACGGCCTGACCGGCTGGGCGCCCACGCAGGGTCATATCCCCTCCGGCGTGCCGTATATCGGCTTTGCCCGCAACGACATCATGGCGGGCAAATTAAAGCGCGTCATGATCATCGGCAAGGGCTCCTTGTTCCTTGGCCGTATGACCAACCTCTTTGACGGCGTATCCTTTGTGATACAGACCAATTCCGGCGCGGAAGCCGTCGGCGGCGTGAGCGAGGAAGAAATCAAGGGCATGATCGCCAAGGCGATGAAGGATTTTGCAGCAACGCTTATGAGCCAAGGCGAGTGAGGGTAAAGCTATGAGCAAACGAGAACAAACCATAATAGCAAAGGCCTTTATGGAAATGGCGGACGGCTTGGAGCACGGCAGCTATGGCGCGCGCCCCAAGATCGCGCTGACGGGCATGGGCAGCGAGCATGGCGAAGAAAATGCCATGGCCGCAGCCTTGATGGCCGCTGCTAAGGGCGTGGATGTGTATTACATCGGCACGCTGGAAGCTAACGGCGTTACCACCGTCAAGGTGGCGAACGACGAAGAAGGCCATAAACGGATGGACGAGATGCTCGCAAGCGGTGAAGTGGACGGCGCTGTCACCATGCACTATCCGTTCCCCATCGGCGTTTCCACCGTGGGTCGTGTTGTTACCCCCGCTAAGGGTAAGGAAATGTTTGTGGCGAATACGACGGGCACCTCCAGCGTAGATCGCATCGAGGGCATGATCAAAAACGCCATCTGCGGCGTGATCACGGCTAAAGCCTGCGGCGTTGCAGACCCCACCATCGGTATTCTGAACGTGGACGGCGCGCGCCAGACGGAGATGGCTCTCAAGCAGCTGCAAGAGGGCGGCTATGATATTCATTTCGCAGAATCCTCCCGTGCGGACGGCGGCTGCGTGATGCGCGGCAACGACGTGCTGCAGGGCTCCCCCGACGTGATGGTCATGGATTCTTTGACGGGCAACGTCATGATCAAGATGCTTTCGGCATACACCACGGGCGGCAGCTTTGAGTCCACCGGCTACGGCTACGGCCCCGGCATCGGCAAGGGCTATGATAAGCTGATCCTCATCATCTCCCGCGCTTCGGGTGCTCCGCTGATCGCCAACGCTTTGGAATTCGCAGCCAAGCTTGTGCGCGGCAAGGTGTTCAAGGTAGCGGCGGAGGAATTCGACAAGGCCGAAAAAGCGGGTCTGAACAAGATACTGGAAGCCCGCAAGGAAGCTGCGAAGCCCGCCGCCGAGGAAACGGTGTCCGCGCCCCCCGCGGAGCCTGTGACCGCCAGCATACCGGGTATAGAGGTCATGGATCTGGAGGATGCGGTGCAGGTGCTGTGGAAAGCCGGTATCTATGCGGAATCCGGCATGGGCTGCACGGGTCCCTTGGTCATGATGAGCGACGCCAATCACGAAAAAGCGCTGGAGCTTTTGAAAAAAGCCGGTTATGTAGGCTAAGGAGGCCAACTATGAAAGTCAATGATGTGATTCAAAAGGTGGAAAAAGACCTTAGCGCGGAAGAACTTGTGGATTTGGTAGCCAATCATAACCGTCAGGTGGATCTGCTTTTTGCCCAGACGAAAACGGACGCAGACGGCTATTTGACATGGGATGCCGAGAACTGGACCTCCGTGGACGGCAAGCGCTTCATTTGCAGCTATTCGCTCCAGGGTCGCGTGCTTTCGGAATACTGCGGCTATAACAAATACGACCTCAAGGGCTACTTCCAGCCGGAAAATGCCAAGGAAATACGGCTGAACTAAATTCTTTCAAACGCTTGTGCGACAAAAGGCCGCGCTGTTGATTTGACAGCGCGGCCTTTTCTCATATTACGTTTATCCCCCAAGATGAGTGCCCCCTTTGCCTATAAAGAAAAAACCCGGCCGCGATGCGGCCGGGTTTTTGTTGTACCAAACGATGCTTTAGGCTTTGAGATCCCTGTTGAAGTGCTCTGCGCTGTACTCTCTGACCAGCTTGTAAACCACGGGGGAGAGGGCGAGCAGTGCGATCAGGTTGGGGATCGCCATGAGGGCGTTGAGGGTATCCGCGATATCCCAAGCAAGACCCAGATTCATGGTAGCGCCAACGATGACCATGAGGCAGAAGATGATCTGATAGGGCTTGATCGCCTTGGTGCCAAACAAGAACTCTGCGCAGCGCGTACCATACAAGCCCCAGCTTAGGATGGTAGAGGCTGCGAACAGCGATATGCCGATCGCCACCACGATGGTAGCGCCCGGGCCGTACACCATGGAGAAAGCGGCATTGGTCAGCGCGACGCCGGGATTCTCGCCATAGGGGATGGGCGTGCCGCTCATGAGGATAACCAGAGCGGTCATGGTGCAGATAACGGTGGTGTCAGCAAATACCTCGAAGATGCCGTAGAGACCCTGATCCACGGGGCCCGGAGTTTCAGCAGCAGCATGGGCGATGGGTGCTGAGCCAAGGCCGGCTTCGTTGGAGAACACGCCGCGGGATACGCCGCGCTTCGCAGCCTCGATCAAGGTGATACCCAGTGCGCCGCCAACGATCGCGGAGGGATTGAAAGCGCCGACGAACACCTGACGGATGACTTCGGGGAATCTGCCGATGTTGATGAAGATCAGAATCAGCGCGGAAACGATATAGATGATAGCCATGACGGGAACCAGCTTTTCTGTAACAGCGCCGATACGCTTGATGCCGCCGAGGTAGGTCAGCGCGCAGATCACAGCCATCACAATACCGATGATCAGGCAGATGATGCCTTCAGAGCCGATCGTGGAGGGAACCACGGTGGTGACGGCGGAGGTGATGGAGGTGGCGATGGAGTTGATCTGGGTCATGTTGCCGATACCGAAAGCGCACAGCGCGCCCAATACGGCAAATACGCTGCCCAGCCAAGCCCATTTTTTGCCCAAGCCGTTCTTGATGTAGTACATGGGGCCGCCGATCCAGTCGCCTTTTTCGTTGCGTTCACGGTACTTGATGGAAAGCGTGACTTCACAGAACTTGGTGCACATGCCGACCAGAGCGGACAGCTCCATCCAGAACACGGCGCCCGGGCCGCCCAACGCGATAGCGCCGGTAACGCCCACGATGTTGCCCGTGCCGACGGTGGCCGCCAGCGCTGTCGTTACAGCCTGTATAGGGGTGATAGCGCCTTCACCGGCTTCGACTTTTTCGCCTTTTTTGAACACCTTGCCGATGGTGTTTTTCAGGGCATAACCAAAGTGCCTGAATTGGAACCAGTCCATCTTGATGGTCAGGTAAATACCTGTACCGACGATCAGGATCAGCATGGGGATACCCCAGACGATGCCGTTGATCGTGCTGTTGATTGCCGCTATTTTGTCAAATAGACTCACGATAAAACCTCCATAAATAAAAATTACCCAATCGGTTAGAAGTGCTGTGGTTGCTGTGTGCGATATGGCGATTTGGATGAGAGTAAGGATTCACCGTTGGGCTTTGTGTATTATAGCGTCTGCAAAGGGGTGGCTACAATACGCTTTGGCCTTTCTGTACGGGACGTTAGCGGAAAACGATTTTTTCTTAACACGTCATAAACGACACACATTTGCATGTGTAGAGGATCACCAGAGGGCATGGGAGCCGCGTCCCAAAGACGCGGCCCCATGTGTTTTTTTAGCAGCCGTATGGCCTAGAAGAAATCCTGAATCTGCGCGATCAACACGACGACCATGATGGCCGGCACGATGAACTTGAAGCAGATATCCATGATCGCAACAGCGCGAAGCTTGACGCCCGGCGTCTCCGCAACTTCATCCGCCACAACCTTGGTGCCGATGACCCATCCGATGATGATGGACATGATGGCAGCGCCCAAAGGCATCATGATACCTTCGGAGATACAATCATAGAAGTCCAGCCAGCAGTCGATCGCCATGGGGATATTCTCGGTGACGCCCAGGAAGGTGGCCGGAATATCGAGGACAGCGCCGCCTGCGCGACCCGCGCCCAGACCGTCCAGCGCCACGGGGATGCCAACCAAGAAAATGATGGCTGCGATGGTAATGGTGAGCTTTTTGCGGTCGGGCTCCTTGCCCTTCTCGATCTGCTTGTCGATGAGGTAGGCCGTGCAGACCTCAAGCAGGGAGATGGAGGAGGTGATGGCCGCCAGGAACACGAGGAAGTAGAACAGGAAGCCCATCAGGTTGCCGATGAAGCCGCCCATACCGACGTTGAATACCTCGTGCAGGGTGATGAACAGCAAGCCGGGGCCTGCGCCGTATTCCTGACCGAACGCCGCGCAAGCGGGCAGGACGGCCATAGCGGCACAGATGGCGAAGCAGGTGTCCGCGATGGGGATGATGATCATGTTGGATTCAAGGTTCTGCTCCTTGCCAAGATAGGAGCCGTAGGTGATCATGCAGCCCATGCCCAGAGACAGCGAGAAGAACATCTGGCCGGCTGCGGTTTTGAGCACCGTGAAGAAGTCCGTAGTCAGAATCGAGAAGTCCGGAACGAAGGCGAATTTGTAGCCCTCGCCCGCACCCGGCTGGCATGCCACATAGATGATGACCACGATGAGGATCGCGGCCAGTGCGGGCATGGCGATCTTGGTGAACTTTTCGATGCCGCCCTCGATGCCGCCCGCGACGATGATGATGTTGACGGCCATGAAGATGGCGTAGTAGGCCATCATGCCGGCTGCG
This sequence comes from Clostridia bacterium, assembly GCA_030533005.1. Lineage (GTDB taxonomy): Bacteria > Bacillota > Clostridia > Christensenellales > CAG-138 > JAQVRG01. Next base: position 6,682 of record JAUNJX010000001.1, read on the forward strand.
TTGGTGGTGAAGGAACCGAAGAAGTCACCGCCGCCCAGACCTTCAAAGCCGGAGCCGCCAAATATCTGCATAATGAAGCCGATCATGTAACGCAGCACCATGCCGCCCAGAACGCTGTAGAAAGCCAGAATGAAGAAGCCGGAGGCTACGCCCATGTAGCCGACCCAAGTCCACTTCTTGCCAATCGCCGCGTAGGTGCCGACCGCGCCGCGACCATACTTGCGACCCAATGCCAGTTCGCCGAGCATGGTGGCGAAGCCGACAAAGATGACCAACAGCAGATAGACGAGAAGGAAGGCGCCGCCGCCGCACTTACCCATCTTGTACGGGAAGCCCCAGATGTTGCCAAGGCCTACCGCGCTGCCGATTGCCGCCATCAGGAATCCAAATGTGGACCCCCATTGACCACGTTGTTCTTCCATACCTTACAAAACCTCCTTAAAAAATAATGACCTTGCGAGATGCTATGACATGCGCCGCCGATATGAGGGTAATGGCATTGCATACCATACCTGTATGTATGTAACTACAGGCAACATTATCATAGGGGAAACCGTGGCAACTTGTCAAAAAAGCAAACAGAGTGTGAAGAAAGGTAAAAAACGCCTGAATTTAAGCAAAAACGACGGTTTTCGCCCACGCTTTTCACAGGCGGAAAGGGGGTTAAGAAAGCGCTATGATTCATATCCATAGCGTAAAAAAACCGGTAATAAACGCTTGATTCAGTTAATATTCCGCTAAGTTTCGGCATAAAAGCACGCAAAAAATTGTATAACCATATACCGCATCTTTGCGCGCGCCGCGCGGGGCATACAAGATATGGTTACGCCATACACGCGGATGCTGTTGCCGCGCGCACAAGGGTGGTATAATAAGCATGATCGAGGATATGGAAAAAGGAGAAATGGCGATGGAGCGATATCTTTCCTTTGCGGATATAAAGAAAATGCTGGGCGAGCGTCCGGCGGACAGCCATAAGGGGAAAAACGGGCGGGGTCTGCTGCTTGCAGGCAGCCCGGGATTTGGGGGCGCCGCGGTCATGGCGTCCGCCGCGGCGCTGCGCGGCGGCGTGGGCACGCTCAAGGTGCTTTGCCCCGAGGCGATCCGTCCGGCCTTTTCAGTGCTGCCCGAAGCCATGGTGCAGACCTTTCCGGGCGGATGGGACGCGCTTCCGCCCGAACGGCTGCAAAGCATGCTGCGGGATGCGGACTGCGTGGCGGCAGGGCCGGGCATCGGCAAAAGGGACGGCGTATGGCAGGCCATACGGACGGTGCTGTCACACAAGAAAAAAACCGTGCTGGATGCGGACGCCCTCAATGTGCTTTCATGCACGGAAAACGCCATGGACGCCTTGCACCCGGACGTGATTCTCACGCCGCATATCGGCGAGATGGCGCGGCTTACGGGCTTGACGAGCAAGGCGATCGCAGCGGACATGCCCGCGTGCGCCACGCATTATGCAAAAGAATGGGGCTGTACGGTGCTCCTAAAGAGCGCGCAAAGCGTGATCGCGGCGTCCTCCGGCCAATACAGGATCAACCGCACGGGCAATGCGGGGCTAGCCAAGGGAGGCAGCGGCGATGTGCTTACCGGTATTACGCTGTCTATGCTGGGGCAGGGCTTGCCGCCCTTTGAAGCAGCCTGCGCGGGGGCGTACCTGTTGGGCGCGTCCGCAGACGAGGCTGTGACGATCCTCAAAGAGCGTATGCTGATGGCAGGGGATGTGATCGGTATGGTGGAGCAAACGGTAGGACGAACACGCCTTTAGCGCGCATATTTGTGCCGTGCCTTTTTTGCGGCATACAGCTTTGCATCCGCTGCGGCGATCAGCTCTTGGATGGCGTCCATTGCTTCCGTACACTGCGCGCAGCCTATGCTCAAGGTCAAGGCATAAGGGGCTTGTGCGGATGTATTGGCGGCGCGAAGCGTTTCTGCGATGGCTTGCTGCAGGTGCGCCGCGTCCGCTTCATCCTCGCAGCTATAAACGATGGCGAATTCATCGCCGCCGTAACGGGCGATAAAGCAGTTGCGCGTGCCGCATGCGCTTTTTAAGGCGCTCGCAACGCGAACGAGCGCGGCGTCGCCCTCCAAATGCCCGTATTCATCATTGATACGCTTGAAAAAGTCTATGTCCAGCATCAATACATACAGCTTGTGCCTGTCGTCGACGGCGCTCATTTTCGTGGCAAGGTGCTTTTCCAGCTGATTGCGGTTGTTCAAATGCGTCAAAGGGTCAAGGGAAATCTGCCTTTCCAAGTATGTGATAAACACCATCAAAAGAGACAGCGTGATGCCCGCGCATAAGGTCGGCAGGCCGTAAAATGCGGTTTGTATGACGCCGCAAATGATCGGGAGGATCGCAAAGGACGCCAACGTATAATAGCCTCGTTTGCGGATGTAGTTTTTTTCGCGCATGGCATAATACAGGGCGCGCGCCGCAGCAAGCAGCACATAGCCGTATCCGAGAACGGGCTGGATGAAATAGAACCGCCCGCGATGATATACACAGCTTTCATCGATATAGAACAGCCATTGCGTCCGCATGGAGAGAAGCGAGAGTATGCCAAGCGCCACAAGCGGCAGGGTATAGAAAAACAGCCGCCTGCGGTTTTGAAGTATGCGCATGCCTAGCCTGTGCTCCGTTAATAAAAACCATGCGTAACTCGTGACGCCGGCCTGTGTTAGATAAAAAGCGCTGAGAAATGCGCTGTACTGCTTGGAAACTTGCAGCGCATGACCCTCGATGAGCGCCATATAGATGTCGATGGCATAAAGCAAGATAGCGCATACAAGCACCAGTGCAAAAAGACGCTTATCGATACTGCGCGTGTTAACGGCCTTATGTAACTTGTAGAGAATCAAGGCAAGTGTGAATATGCAGATCACATTGATCTCTATATATAATTGCGTGATCATGCTTGCCTCATTTCCGCCGCGAAACGACAAATAACGGCCGTGACGTCTCCGTCTCGGCTTTTTACCATTATAGCATGCGATAGGAACAGAAAAAAGCACGAATCAAGGCAAATTCGTGTAAGTTATATGTAAAAAGCTCCCTCAACCCACCCTCGCCTGTGACGGTCAGCATCACGGTAGTAACATTGCGCAAGCGCCACGCCGGTTGTCCGGTCATGGCTACGGTACCGCTGTAACGGTGATGAGCGTTTGTTTGCCGCTGCGTCGCGCTCCGTTCCGCAATCTGATGGGCTCATTCTCAGCCCTGGAGATGATGCTCGCCCCGCCATGGGCTACAATCCAAAGCGTACGATTATGCGTCCAAAAGGTCTGTTGACCAGTTGAGCATCTGGATCTGCGTGTCAAGCTGGCGCAACGCCTTGGCGGCTTGATCTGCGGTTTTGCGAAGCGTCTCCACATCCACCGTGCTCATAAGCCTGATCTCCTTTAAGGAGTAACGATCCGTCTTGCTGCTGGCGTTGGAGAGGAAGGTGCGCAGGATGGAGTTTTTGAGGGAGAGCGCATCCTTGCGCGCCAGCATATCGGTGATGGTCTCCCCGTTATAGACGGTGGCGCAGTTGGTGCGGTTGATGCGCTTGATCAGCGCTTCAAGCTCGGCTGTGGCGCTGTCCAGCTCCTGTAAGAGCTTGTAGGGATCCTCGGAGGGCTTTTCACCCTCCTGCACCTTGGAGTTGAGCGCAAGGCGTTCTGCAAGCTGCGAGATATACTTTTTGACGTCAGCGCGCAGGTTCAAGGCCTCGGCAAGTTTCATGGAGCCCTTTGCGGCGTTTTCACAATAGGCGACGGTGTCAGTCATGATGCTTTCCTCCTGTTTTTGTAGGGGTGGCGCAGCCCGTGCAACGGGCGCAGCAACCACAGCAGCCGGATTTTTGTGCGCGGCGCATGTGGCGAAGCGCGAAGAAGATGGCGATGGCGACGCCGCTTAATAGCAGCACATCCAAAACGTTCATAGCAGGATACCTCCGATCTGATAGACGGCGCAGGCGACAAGCCATGCGATGGAACATTGCATGATGACCACGCCCAAGGTAGCCCAGCCGGATTTCAGCTCCTTCTTGATGGTGGCGACAGCCGCCACGCAGGGGGTGTACAGCAGTGTAAAGAGAAGGAAGCTAAAAGCGGAAAGCGGCGTAAACAGACCCGAAAGCGCGGGGCCAAGCTCCGCCATGCCCGTACCCAGCAGCACGGATAAGGTGCTGACCACGGCTTCCTTGGCGGTAAAGCCGGAGATGAGCGACGTGGCGATGCGCCAGTCCCCAAAGCCAAGGGGTCTGAAAACGGGCGCTATGAAGCGGCCAATGAGCGCTAATAAGCTATCGGTGCTGTCCGCCACCACATTGAGCCGCGTGTCAAAGGTCTGTAAAAACCAAATGAGGATGGTGGCCACAAAGATGATGGTGAAGGCGCGCTGCAAGAAATCCCGCGCCTTTTCCCACAGCAGCAGCATTACGCTTTTGACGGAAGGCATGCGGTAGTTGGGCAGCTCCATCACAAAGGGGACGGGCTCGCCCTGAAAGGCGGTGCCCTTGAGGATCAACGCGACGATGATAGCAAGCAGTATGCCGACAAGATAGAGGCCGATCATGACCAGCGCCTGAAAGCGCGCGAAGAAAGCCGCGCAAAACACCGCGTAAATGGGTATCTTGGCGGAACAGCTCATGTAAGGGGTGAGAAGAATGGTCATCCTTCTGTCCCGGTCGGAGGAAAGCGTGCGGGTCGCCATGATGGCGGGCACGGAGCAGCCAAAGCCTATGAGCATGGGCACAAAGCTGCGGCCAGAAAGGCCGATCTTGCGTAGCAGCTTATCCATGACGAAAGCGACGCGCGCCATGTAGCCCGTATCCTCCAAGATGGAGAGGAAGAAGAACAGCGTCACGATGATGGGCAAAAAGCTTAGCACGCTGCCCACACCCGCGAAAATACCGTCGATCACAAGGCTGTGCACCACGGGATTGATGCCGTATGCCGTAAGCCCGCGATCCACCAGCGTCGTAAGCGCGTCGATACCGAGGGAAAGAAGGTCGGATAAGGCGCTGCCGATGACGTTGAAGGTGAGATAGAATACCAGCAAAATTACGCCAAAGAACACGGGCAGCGCCGTATGCTTGCCGGTAAGGATCCTGTCTGCCGCGACGCTGCGCTTATGCTCCCTGCTCTCGTGGCATTTGACCACGGAATCCGCGACGACCCCTTCGATGAAGGTGTAACGCATGTCCGCCAAGGCTTCGTTGCGATCAAAACCCGTTTCGTGCTCCATCTCCACAACGCTGTGCTCGATGAGCTCCTTTTCGTTTTCGTCCAGCTCCAGCCTGTCGGCCATGGAGGGATCGCCCTCGATGAGCTTGGTGGCGCAAAAGCGGCGGGATATGCCAACGTTGCGGGCGTGATCCTCGATGACGTGGGCGACGGCGTGGATGCAGCGGTGCACGGGGCCGTCGGGGCAAAAATCCTGCACGGCGGGCATGATGCGCTTCTTTGCCGCGTTCACGATCTGGGAGACCACCTCGGATACGCCTTCGTTTTTGGCGGCGCAGATGGGGATCACGGGAACGCCAAGCAACTGGCTCATGAGCTTAACGTTGATGGCGCCGCCGTTGGAGCGCACCTCGTCCATCATATTGAGCGCCACGACCATGGGCAGCTTCAATTCCAGCAACTGTAGCGTCAGGTACAGGTTTTGCTCTATATTGGTGGCGTCCACGATGTTGATGATGCCGTCCGGCTTGCCATCCAGTATGAAATCGCGGGAGACGATCTCCTCCTGCGTATAGGGGCGTATGGAATAGATGCCGGGCAGATCGACCACGGAGCAGCCCTTTGCGCTGCGTATCTCGCCGACCTTTTGCTCCACCGTCACGCCGGGAAAGTTCCCCACATGCTGGTTGCTGCCGGTCATGGCGTTAAAGAGGGTCGTTTTGCCGCAGTTTTGGTTTCCCGCCAATGCAAAGATCATCGCGCCCCCTCCTCTTCCGCGAGCGTGATGCACTTGGCGTCCGCCTTTCGCAGCGTAAGCTCATAGCCGCGCACGCTGATCTCGATAGGGTCGCCCATAGGCGCCATCTTCTGCATGGTGACGTGCGTTCTGGGGATCAGCCCCATATCCAAAAAGCGAAGCCGCAAAGGGCCTTCGCCGCCTACTGCCTTAATGGTTGCGGTCTTTCCGATCGCCAACTCGTCCAGTGTCATCGCAATCCCCCGTCCCAAGGTTAGTTTCTTTTAACTAACTATAGTTTTACCACGTTCGACAGGATTTGTCTACGGGATTTTGTAAGCACACGATCCCGCGTACGATGTTCTGCTGCCGGGATTGATGTTTGCAAAGCAAAATGATACACTATCATTGATAAAAATATATGAAACGGAGACGTTGATCATGAACAGAGAACTTGGTATAGCCCGATGCGGGCTTGCGTGCTGCCTGTGCTCGGACGAGATCAAACGCATGGGCGCGGAACCGTGTACCGGCTGCGAATCCGGGAAATGTGCGTTTGCGCCGCAATGCAAAAGCTATCATTGCTCGAAAGAAAAGGGATTAAAAGGCTGTTATGAATGCGATGCGATCTGTGAGGAGGGCGTGCTGGGCAAGGCCAAGGTAAAAGGCTTCATTGCCTTTATCCAAAGATACGGGCTGGAAGCATTCATGGATCGGCTGGAGGAAAATGAAAAGAAAGGCGTTGTCTATCATAGGGCGGGGGTCGTGGGCGATTATGACGACTGCCAAAACGCACAGGAAGTCATCGCCATGCTGAAGGGATAAATGTATGTAACGTCGTAAGCGCGGCCGTATGTGCCGCGCTTACGCATTTTTACCGCAACCGATTCCGCTTCCATCTTCCGCCTATATAATACATCCATGCGATCAAAAAACCGGCGCTATAACCAAAGTAAAGATTCCACCACAATATCCTGTAATCGAAGAAGGGCAGCGGGGAGAGCGCATAGACGCTCGCCGCGCGCACGCCCAGCGCGCCGATGGCCGTGACCATAGCCGCAAGGCCGTGGCCGGAGCCCTGAAACAGACCCAGTAGGGGAAAATAGCATGCAAAGAGCACGGAGCCTATCGCTGCGGTGCGAATATGCTGCCCGCAGTACCATGTCGCAAGCTCGCCCAATCCGAAAAGACCCGCGACAGGATACGCGAATAGGTATACGACGCCGGATGCGGCGAGCGTTGCGAACGCCGAAAGCCAAAGCGCCTGCTGCATGCCGGATTTTGTGCGCTGCAAATCGCCTGCACCCATATTCTGCGCAGAGAAGGTCGCCATGGTGATTTGCAGGGCGCTCGCGGGCACATGCAGATACGTTTCCAACCTTTGTCCTACAGCAAAAGAAGCCGTCATGGCCTTGCCGAAGCTATTGACCACGCGCTGGATGGATAGGAAGCTAAGCGACATAACGACCTGCTGCAGCGCCATGGGCGCGCCCGTGCGCAGGATCTTTATGGCGAGCGTTGTCTCAAATTTCCAATCCTTTCGGCGAAAACAGAAATTGGGATAACGGCGGAACATATACAAAAACGCCGCGATGCAAGAGCCTGCCTGTGCGATGCCCGTCGCTGCGGCCGCGCCCGCCGCGCCCCAGCCGAAGCCCGCCACAAAGAGAAGATCCAGTATAACGTTGCCTATGGAGGCGATCAGCAGAAAATACAGCGATGCCTTGCTGTCGCCCACGGAGCGGAGGATCGCTGCGATAATGTTATAGCCGAACTGGAAAACGAGCCCCAGGCAGTAGACGCGGAAATACACGACGGCAGCGCCTATAAGAGAATCCGGCACAGCCAACAGATGCGTAAATACCGGCGCGCACAAAGCGATACCCAGGATGGTGGACACAACGCCCATGCCGAGCAGAAGCAGAATGGCCGTGGACGCATTGCTGCGCTGTGCGTCCGTTTCCTTTGCGCCGAAAAGCTGTGCGCCTATTACGCCCGCACCCGCCGAAAAGCCGTTGGCCAACGCGAGGAACAGCAGTGTAAGGCTGTTCGTCGTGCCCACGGATGCAAGCGTTGCTTCGCCCGCGAAGTTGCCCACGATGACGGTATCGACGATGTTGTAAAGCTGCTGCAGCAGAATCCCCGCGCCTACGGGTACGGCAAACCGAAGGATCAGCTTCCATGGCGTGCCGCTGGTCATAGCTTTTTCATGCATTATTGTAGTTGTCCTGTTTTCATTTTATTGGTTCTGTATTCCTAACCTTGCGGCGTGCGCGCCTGGAGCGTAAGCTGCAGCGAAACGCCGACCTCCCGCACCTTGAAGCGCGCGCAAAGCGCAGCCTTCACGGCAAGCGATGTACAGTGGCAGGGGTAGAGCGCGGCGAGCCCAAGGCGCTGTAGCTCGTCCATCACCGCAAGAAAGGCGTCGTCCGCTTCAAACAGGTGCATGCCGCCTAAGTAGCCCGAAAGCGGCGCGCCCAACAGCGCCTTTGTGTACGCGGCGATGTTGCATACGCCGCTGTGCGCGCAGCCCGCGACGAGGAATGTGCCATCCTCAACGGTCAGCGCGAGCGCTGTATCGTCCGCAAGCGCGTCGGGCGTCCAGACGCCGCCTGATCGCGTTTCGCCCACGCTCCGCTGCGATTCAAATTCGTATCGGCGGGGGATCTCGCCTAAAAAACATACATGCTCGCTGATCCATTGCGGCGCTTTTCCAATATGTTTTTCGACCTGCGGAGGCAGCGCGTCTATACGAAGCGGCGAGCCGACAGAAAGCCCGCCATCCCGCTTGGGCAAGAACGCATGGGGATGTGCATACAGGCGCACAGGCTGCGAAAAAGCAGCGAAAAACGCGGGCAGGCCGCCGGTGTGGTCGTTGTGTCCGTGCGAGAGCGCGACGTCTGTCACACGCGAAAGGTCAATGTCCATGCGGCGCGCGTTTTCCATGAATACGTCGGAATAGCCCGCGTCAAAGAGGATCGTGCGCGCCCCGTCCTCGATCAGGCAGGAAAAAGCGGGTTCGCCTAAGTAATAGCGGTCAATATAGGTGAAGTTGTCGCAAAGCAGCGTCAGGCGCATGATGGGCTCCTTTCCGGCAGATTTTCGCGCGTGCCGTCGAGAAGCTTCCGCAGCATATCAAGCTCAAACTGTACCCCGCGCGGCAGCGCGCTTTCGTCCATGCGATAGCGTGGGTTGTGATGCGGCATGTCGCAGCCGCCCGCCGCCGTGCGCGTTCCCAGCTCCACAAAAAAGCCGGGCGCGTCCGCGAGAAAATAGGAAAAATCCTCACCGGGCGCTACGCACGCGATGTCCAGTATGCCTTCCTCGCCAAAGCGGTCATGGAGGACGGAACGGGCGAGCGTGGTCAGCGCCGCGTCGTTAAAGACGGAGGGATAGCCCGCCGTCCATTCCATTTGCGCCCGCGTTCCCGTGGACATGGCTACGCCCTCCGTGATGCGGCGTATCTCCGCTTCCATATGAGCGCGGGTCTGGGGGCTGAATGAGCGTATCGTACCGGAGAGTTGTGCTTCGTCCGGAATGATGTTGTAGCTTGCGCCCGAGACGAATTTGCATACCGACAGCACAGCAGGGTCGGTTGCGCCCACGCGGCGGGAAACCACGGTTTGCAGCGACAGCACGAGCTGCGCGCCCGCGACGACCGGGTCGATGCATTGCTCGGGCAGGGCGCAGTGTCCGCCGCGCCCCGTAAGGATAACGTCAAATCGATCCACGTTGGCGGTAAGCGGGCCGCCCTTTATGCCGAACACGCCCGTCGGGTAAGCGCTGGAAAGATGCAGCCCCAGCAGCGCGTCCAAACCCTTGGACGCCCCCGCGCGGTACAGCTCGATCGCCCCGCCGGGCGGCAGCTCCTCCGCGTGTTGGAATATCAGCCGCGCTTCGCCGCAAAAGCTGCCGCGGCTTTGTGATAGCAGCTTGGCTACGCTTAGGAGCATGGCGGTGTGCCCGTCGTGCCCGCAGGCGTGCATGACGCCCGGGTTTTGTGAGAGGAAGGGCAGGTCGTTATCCTCCGCGATGGGCAGCGCGTCGATGTCCGCGCGAACGGCGACAGCGGCGGGCTTGCCCGGCTTGCTGCCGAAGATATGCGCGACCAGACCCGTCTTTGTGGGGCGGTCGATATCGGTTATGCCCAGCGCACGAAGCTGCGCTTCAATAAACGCGGTGGTTTCATGCTCCGCAAAGGACAGCTCCGGCCTTTGGTGCAGGGCGCGGCGGCAGGCCGTCAGCTCCTCCGCAACGGCGCGTACCTCTGTGCTTAGGGTATTGTGCATGGCTTTCTCCTTTATCGCTCGTAAGGGGTGATGACCCACTTGATGCAGCCGTCCCGCATGCTTTCAAAGGTGCGGTAGCCCGTAAGCACGTCGTTGAGCGGCGCGCGGTGGGTAAGCAGGCAGCTTGTGTCCAGCCGCCCTGCTTCGATGAGCCGCAATATGTCGCCGCAGGCGTTTGCGTGCACGCCGCCCGTTTTAAAGGTAAGGTTTTTGCCGTACATCAGGTGCAGCGGCAGGCTTTGCGCCTCCGGATAGAGGGCGACGAGCACGACGATGGCGCTTGGCCGCGCGATGCGCCATGCCATCTCAAAGGTATCTTTTGCACCCGCGACCTCGAACACGCGATCCGCGCCGCGCCCTTCCGTAAGCGCTTGAAGCCGCGCCTCCACATCGTCGCGCGCGGGGTTGAGCGCTATATCGCAAAGACCGTTTGCGCGGGCAAGGGAAAGGCGTTCGTCGTTTACGTCGATGGCGACGATACAGGCGGGCGAATAGAGCCGCGCGCACATCATCGTGCAAAGCCCCGTGGGTCCCGCGCCCAATACGGCAACGGTGGAAGCAGGCTCGATCTCCCCGATCTGCGCGGCCCAGTAGCCCGTGGAGAGCACGTCGCCTACAAGCAGCGCGTCCTCGTCGCTAACCGTATCGGGAATCGGATGCAGCCCCTGATCCGCAAGCGGCACGCGCACGAATTCCGCCTGACATCCGTCGATGCGGCAGCCGAGCTCCCAGCCGCCCTTTTCACAGTTATTCACAAACCCCCGGCGGCAATAGAAGCAGTCGCCGCAGAAGGTTTCCACGTTGACTGCCACGCGTTCTCCTACGCGGCACTTTTTGACGCCCGTGCCGACTTGGGTGACGACGCCCACAAATTCATGCCCGAGTATGACGCCCTCCTTGGCGCGTGGCACGCTGCCGTGCAGGATATGCAGGTCGCTCGAACATATGGTCGAGCGGGTCACGCGCACGATCGCGTCCTCGGGTGCAAGGATCTTGGGCATGGGTCGGTCAACAAGCCCGAGCTGCTCTTTTCCACGGTACACGACCGCTTTCATCGTATCCATACAAAAACCACCTCTGCTGCTTAAAATTCCGCCGCCAGCATGTCTGCGTCAACATAGGCGCGCGCGAGGATGGTATCCGGCGCCTCAAGCCCCAGATCCAGCCCCTCCGCCGCGACGCAGTCGAATCGCGGTATACCGAAAAACGCGCACATCGCTTCTATGTAGCGTGCGCCCTGCTCAAGAGGCGTGCCCTCGTAGCAGCCGCCCCGCGTGGTGATGTAGCAGAGCCTCTCCGCGCGGCAGACGCCCGCGCAGCCCGATGCGTCGCACCGGAAGGTGACGCCGTCCACGGAGATGTTCTCTATGTAGATTTTCAGCAGCGCCGGAAAGGAGAGATCCCAGAAGGGCGCTGCGATCAGCACGCGATCCGCGCGCTGGAACTGGTGCGCGTAGCGAAAGCGCGGATGATCGAGCGCGGTGGCTGCAAGCAGGCGTTCGCGCTGCGCAAAGAAGCCGTCTGAAAAAGGAGAGAGATTTTCGTCCATCAGGCACAGCTTTTCTACGCTGTATTCGCCGCGCGCTTCCACGGCGGCAAGAAAACGCTCCGCGAGCAGGCGCGTCCGAGAATCCTCACGGCGGATGCAGCAATCGATGTACAAAAGCGTTTTCATAGCGTTTTCGCCTCCGGTACGGCCAGTGTGCCGTTTCGCAGCGCCTCGTCCACTTCGTCGCGCCGCGGCACGGAATCCGACGCGCCCGGGCGCGTTACGCACAGCGCGGACGCGGCGGTCGCAAGCCGCAGGGAATCCTGGACGGAAAGGGCGTTGAGCATACCGTACAGGAAATAGCCAGAAAAGGTGTCGCCGGCGGCTGTGGTGTCCACCGCGCGCACGTCGCATGCGCCGATCATCGCGCCCCTGCCGCTGCGCGTAAATAGTGCGCCGCGCTTGCCCAGCGTTAAAAGTATGCCGCAGCGCGGATAACGTTTAGCAAGTATAGGCAGTATGTCCTCGTCGCGCTCGCAGTTTGCGATGGCGCGACCCTCGTTTTCGTTTACGATCAGGTAGTCAATCAGCTCCAAGGGATATTCCCGTATCGCTTCATCCATGGGGGCCGCGTTGAAGGCGACGAGCAAACCGCGTGCTTTTGCCTCCCGCATGATCGTGCCGACGAGATTCACCTCGTTTTGGAGCAGCACCAAGCCCTCGCTGCCGAACGCGTCCAGCGTTTGTTGTATCTGCGTTTTGGTAAGCGCGCGGTTGGCGCCGCCGTAGAGCAGGATGCGGTTTTGCCCCGCGTCGTCCACCTCGATGATGGCGTGGCCTGAAACGGTATCGGCGGGCAGCAGCAGGGCGGTGTCCACGCCGTTTTCCGCGAGCTTATCTCGAAGCATTTGGCCGTCGGTGCCAAGCAGCCCCGCGTGCAGCACCGTGTTGCCCGCGCGCGCGGCCGCGATGGACTGGTTGAGCCCCTTGCCGCCGCAGTTGACCATCAGGCTTTTGGTGGGTTTGGTCTCGCCCGGCTGTACGAAGCGATCCACGCGGTACACATAGTCGATATTCATGGAGCCGTAATTCAATATACGCATGCTGGAGAGTTCCTTTCATTCGCGGTTGAAAAACGCGCAGGGATTGTGTAAACTTACGATAATAGATATTTTATCACAAAATAAGGATGGTCGATATGGGCGCTTTACAAGCACATCTTTGTCTGGATGATTCCCTTTCTATCCGCGCAGCACTTCTGCCGGGCGATCCGGCGCGGATCGATCGCATCAAGCCGTTTTTGCAAAACGCGCGGGAGCTTGCCTGCAACCGCGAATTCCGCAGCGTGGCGGGCGAATATAAGGGCGTGCCGGTGCTGGCTGTATCGACGGGCATCGGCGGTGCTTCCGCGGGGATCGCGGTGGAGGAGCTGCACAACATCGGCGTGGATACCATGATCCGCATCGGCAGCTGCGGCAGCTTGCAGCCGCAGGTGAAGCTGGGGGATCTGATCCTCGTTTCTGGCGCTGTGCGCGACGACGGCGCGTCCAAGACCTACATCGACGCGGTCTATCCCGCCGTGCCGGATTTTGCGCTGCTGACAAGCTGCGTCAATGCCGCCAAAGCGCGCGGCTACGCGTATCATGTAGGCGTGGCGCGCAGCCACGACAGCTTTTATACAGACGGGCAGGAGGCCATTTCCGCTTACTGGGCGGCGCGCGGCGTGCTCGGCTGCGACATGGAAAGCGCGGCGCTCTTTGTTATCGGCGCCCTGCGCGGCGTGCGTACGGCGGCGATCCTCAACAACGTGGTCGAATGCGGGCAGGATACCGCCCAAAGCATAGGGGATTACGCGGGCGGCGAAAATCTTGCCATGCGGGGCGAGGAGAACGAGATACTTACAGCGCTGGACGCGCTTGCCGAAAGCTGCGGCTGATAACGCGGCTGACAGCCCCAAAAACGGGAATGCAAAAGGAGCGATCAAGAGCAGGATCGCTCCTTTTTCTGCATCAATATTGCGCGATGAGCGCCGATAGCCGATCCCGGAAGCCCTCACGGTCTACATCTGTCACGATGTAGGCGTTGTGCTCTATCTGCTTGTCGCTGTAGAGATCGGTCACGGTCTTTCCGTAGGTGAGCGGCCCCTTGGTTTCGATGCGGATGCCCACATGTTCCGTGGTGAACAGCGCGTCCTCCACGGCGTAGAGCACCGCCACGGGGTCGTGCATGCACATGCCGGGCAAACCAAGCTTCAAGGAAAAATCAAGCACGCCCTGCGTTACGTCGTGCACGAATTGCCCGACCGCGCCGCCGGTTTTTGCGACCTCGTTGATCTCCTCCGGCGTAAGATACGCTTTCATCGTTACGTCGAGGCCGCACATGTACACGGGTACGCCGCTCCGAAATACGATATCGGCGGCTTCCGCGTCCGCGAAGATATTGAATTCCGCTGCAGGGGTCACGTTGCCGCCCGTACCCGCGCCGCCCATGATCACGATGCGGTGGAGGAGGGAGGGCAGCTCCCTGTATTTGATCAACGCGAGCGCGATGTTGGTAAGCGGCCCTATGCCGATGATGGTAAGGGCGCCGCCATGCGCTTTTGCGATCTCATAGATCGCGTCGCAGGCGGGCAGGGCTTCGATCTGACGATTTCCCACCGGCAGCTCAAGCTCGTTAAGACCATTTTTGCCGTGGATGTAGCTTGCCGTCACCTGCTCGCGCATCAGCGGCACAGCGGCGCCCCGATACACGGGCACGTCCAAATTTGCCAGCTCCAATACGCGCAGGGCGTTGATCGTGGTTTTTTCAATTTCTGCGTTGCCCGCAACGCTTGTCACCGCGCACAGCTCGAGCTGCGGCAGCTTTCCGGCCATCAGCAGCGCGATCGCGTCATCCACGCCGGTATCGCAGTCGATGATAACAGGTATGTGCTTCATTTTGCTACCTCCCCGTAGGTCTTGATCGCGTCCACCAGCAGATCGACGAACGCCTGCCGGTCGATGCCTGTAAGCACGGTCGCGTTGGCGGGCTTTTTGAGCACGCCGAAGCGATCGCCGAGCGTAGCGCCGCGGCAGAAATCGCCGGCTAGCTCGATCTGCACATACATGTCGGTTTTTTGCAGGATCTCCGGGGCGATCAGCGCCGCTACCGCTACCGCGTCGTGTACCGGCGCGCCGGGGTAGCCCATGCTGCGGTGGAACTGGTAAAAGAAGGCCAGCCAGTCCGCCACCACGATGGCTACATGGTTGCCTACGGCGCGGATGCGCGCAAAATCCTCCGGGAACACCAGCGCTTGCTCCGTCACGTCCAGCCCCGCCATGGTGATGGGGACGCCGCTTTTGAAAACGATGTCCGCGGCCTCCGGATCGACGAGAATGTTGAATTCCGCCGCGGGCGTCCAGTTGCCAAAGGCGATGCCGCCGCCCATCAGCGAGATGCGCGCGATTTTGGGCTTCAAATCAGGGCGCGAGAGCAGCAAGGAAGCGACATTGGTAAGCGGCCCCGTCGGGACAATCGTCACCGGTTCATCGCTTTGCTCAAGCACCTGTGCCATAAGCTGGCTCGCGTCGATGGAGAGCGGCTTTTGTGCGGGCTCGGGCAATACGGGACCGTCCAAGCCTGAATTGCCGTGCACCGTGGGCGCGATGATGGGTTCACCGATCAAGGGCTTGGTGCGCCCCATGGCCATCGGCGCGTTCAGGCCGACCAGCGCCATAATACGCAGCGCGTTATAGGTCGTCTTTTCGATGGTCTGGTTGCCGCATACGGAGGTCACGCCGCGAATATCCAGCATGGGGCTGGCGTTGGCCAGCACCCATGCGATCGCGTCGTCGTGTCCGGGGTCGCCGTCGAGTAAGATGGGAATCGGATGTTTGTTCATATTGCATTTAATCCTCACTGCCGGATGCGGCACGATGCTTTTTCACCTTGCGCATGGTGCTCATAGCATACAGCACAAGGCCAATGACCGTGACCACATATGGAATGAGCGACACGAGATAGCTCGATACGCCCTGCAGACCCGATACTTTGGTGCGAAGCGCCTGCGCAAGACCGAACAGCAGCGAGGAGAGCATAGCGCCCACGGGTTCGCCGCGTCCCATTGCCTGCGCGGCAAGGGCGATAAAGCCGCGGCCGGCCACCATGCCGGAGTTCCAGCCCTGCGAATAATACATGGACATGAACGCGCCGCCCAATCCCGCCAGCGCACCGGAGAGCGCGATGGCGATATACTTGATCTTGAGCACGGACACGCCCACGCTGGAAGCTGCGTTGGCGTTTTCGCCGACCGCGCGGATGTTCAGACCCAGCGAGGTCTTATACAGCAGCACCCAGATCGCCCAAACAAGCAGGAACGCCACATAGGTGAGCACCGAATGCCCCGAGAGGATGTCGCCCAGCACAGGGATGCTCTCGATACCGGGGATGTGGATCGTGGGAATGAGGATGTTGGGGCTTACAAGCGCCCCGGTGTTGCCGCGCATGCCGGTAAACATGTACAAAAGGAAGATCGTCCCGCCGCCGCCGAGCATATTGACGGCGATACCGGCAAGGATGATGTCGGTCTTAAGCTTGAGCGCGAAGAAGCCCATCATGAGCCCCAGCAGCATGCCCACGAGCATCGCGCAAATCACGCCGATGATCCAGCTTTGCGTCCAATAGCCCGTCAGGATGCCGAAAAGCGCCGTGATCATCATCGTGCCCTCTAAGCCGATGTTCGTCACGCCCGCCTTCTCCGCGATCACAGCGCCCAGCGCTGCAAAAAGGATCGGCGCGGTAATGCGAACGACGGAGGCGAGGAAGTCCGCGCTAAATACCATAGAAAGAAGCTGTTCAAACATTACGCCTGCCCTCCTTCCGCGGTGGTTACATCGCCAAGCTTTCTAAGATCCGCCTGCGCATTTCGCACGACGATCTTCTGCCTGTAGCCGGAGAGGAATTGTTCCGCTGCGAAGAAAAGGAAGATGGCCGCCTGAATGATATCGATCATTTCGCTCGGCACGTCGCAATAGGTCGCCATGAGCTGACAGCCCTTGTTGAGATAGGCTATGAAAAACGCCGCTACCGGCACGAACACCGGATTGTTTTTGGCGAGTATCGCTATGGTGATGCCCGACCAGCCATAGCCCGGCAGCTCTTTCCATAGGAAGGTGTTAAAACGACCCAGTACCTCGATGCTGCCACCCATGCCCGAGAGCAGGCCGCCGATCACCTGCGAGAGCACGATGGTCTTGCCCACCTGCATGCCGGAATACTTGGCAAAGGACTGGTTGATGCCGATCATGCGGATGGAATAGCCCCAGCGCGTGCGGTACATGAACAGCGCCACGATCACAACAAAGATGAGCGCCACAACGAATCCCCATGTCAGCTTTGAGCCGCCCGGCACAAGCGCGGGGATCCGCGCGGTTTCCGCAAACGGGAAGGTCTGCGTGGAGCCCTTGCTGCGATCGGCAAAGTTATAATTGAGAAAATGCAGCACCACATACATGACGATGTAGTTGAGCATGAGCGACGTGACCATTTCGCTTGCGCCCAGCTTCACCTTGAGCAGTGCCGGGATCAGCATCACGACGCCGCAGATGAGCGTTGCAATCGCAACGCATACGACGGCGTGCAGCCCGGTGTTCATCTGGATGTAAATACCGCAAAGCGCGCCCACAAAGCCGCCCAGCATCACGCAGCCCTCGCCGCCAAGGTTAAACTGGTTGGCGGAGAACATGACGCAGGTAGCAAGACCCGTAAATATCGTGGGGATCATCGCGGCCAAAATGGTATAAAAGCCCGAGGTATTAAAGCCGCCCCGCGCGCTGACAAGCGGCCCTATCAAAAGATAGCGCAAAGCGGTCAGCGGCTCGTCCGAACATAGGAATATAAAGACCGTCGCCACGCCCAGCGCCAAGAGAATAGCCGCTGCGCCGCGCACGATCTCAAATACGAATAAGCGTTTATCCTTCATGACAAACCCTCCCAATTTCCTCCGCGCTCTGGTGCTTGATGCCCAGCATGTATTCGCCCATGACCTCGTCGTCCAGCTCGGAGGTATCGTCAAAGTAAGCGGCGATCTTTCCGCCGTAGAGCACGATCAGGCTGTCGGAAAGCTCCATGACTTCGTTGAGGTCGGCCGAGACCAGCAGCACCGCCGCGCCGTCGCGGGAAAGCTCGACAAGCTTTTTTCGGATGAACTCCGTAGCGCCCACGTCGATGCCGCGCGTGGGCTGATCGGCGATGATGAGGGTCGGATCGCTGGAAAACTCGCGCGCTACCACGACCTTTTGAATATTGCCGCCGGAGAGCATCTTAACCTGCTGCTTGGAGGATTTACACAATACGTTGTATTCCTCGATCAGCTTGTCGCTCTCTGCGTGGATAGCCCGCATGTCAAACAGCGGCCCTTTATTGAATTCCTTCTTTGCGAAACGGTCGGAGATGACGTTTTCCTCGATGGATCCGTCGCCCGCGATGCCGAACACCATGCGATCCTCCGGCACGAGCGACACGCCCATGGCGCGGATATCCTCCTGCGGCGTGCACAGAATGCTTTTGCCCAGCACCTCAGCGCTGCCCGCATCGGGCGTGCCGAGGCTAAAGAGGATGTCCACAAGCTCCCGCTGTCCGTTTCCTTCTACGCCCGCGATGCCGAGTATCTCGCCGCGCCGCACGGAGAAGGAAATTTTATCGAGCATCTTCTTGTTCCACTCGTTGGTGTATTCGATATCGCGTACCTTGAGCACGACGTCGGTGGGCGTTGCCTTGTCCTTTTCAACGGAAAGCACGACGTCGCGGCCTACCATCAATCGGGATATCTCCTGCTCGCTGATGTCGGCGGTGTTGTATACGCCCATGGACTTGCCCGCGCGCATGATGGTGAGCCGGTCGGTGATCTGCTTGATCTCCTTGAGTTTATGCGAAATAAAGATGATGGTATAGCCCTGTTCCTTAAGATGAATGAGTTCTTTAAACAGCTCGCCGGTCTCCTGCGTGGTGAGCACGGCCGTCGGCTCGTCGAGGATCAAAATCTTCGCGCCGCGCACCAAGGCTTTGAGTATTTCGACCTTTTGCTTCATGCCCACCGGAATGTCCATGACCTTTGCGTCGGGTTCCACATGGAGATTATACTTTTCAGCAAATTCCTCCGTGATCTCGACAGCCTTTTTATAATCGATAAACAGCCCCTTCTTGGGGGGCATACCCAGCACGATATTTTCCGCGACCGTAAGGCTCGGCACGAGCATGAAGTGCTGATGCACCATGCCGATGCCCTTGGAGATCGCAACCGTCGGGGAGGTAAGGGCGACCTTTTCCCCGTTTACGGTGATCTCGCCTTCCGTGGGCTGTTCCAGGCCGAAAAGCATTTTCATCAGCGTGGATTTGCCCGCGCCGTTTTCGCCCATCAGCGCGTGGATTTCGCCCCTGCGGACGAAAAAGTTTACGCTTTGGTTGGCTGCAATGCCATTGGGATATACCTTGGTGATCCCGCGCATTTCAACTACATATTCGTTTTGCTCCATATAGAGGATTCCCCCATACTCAAGAATGAGAAATGTTACGTTGGAAAGGGGGAGCAGCTTGCTCCCCCTTTGTTAAGCCACTCTGGATTCCTATGAACGGCTCAGTTCATAGATTACGGCTGCATGGAATCGCGCAGCGCTTCCGCGGCGCCCGTGGTGTCGCCGATGGCGGTGGGAACGGTAATCTCGCCCGCCGCGACCTTCTCCTGCGCTGCGAGAACCGCATCCTGCACAGCCTGCGGCGCGATCTTGGCGAAGTTCTTGTCGGTCACGATGCCTACGCCGCCTTCATTGAGGCCGAGGTTGACCTGCTGTCCCCAATAGGTGCGGCCGGCGTCCCACTCGTCAAAGAACCAGATCAAGGACTGGCCGATGTTCTTGAGGCCGGAGGTCAGGGTGATGGCAGCCTGCTCGGCGGGAAGGGTCTGCTCCTGATCGGAGTCAACGCCGATGAACCAAGCCTTGCCGGTTTCGAGTGCGGCTTCCGCGCCGCCGTTGCCGCTAAGACCCGCAACGCCCCAGATGATGTCAGCCTTGTTGTCGTTGATCATGGAGAGACCCATTTCCTTGGCGGTAGCGGTATCCACATAGCTGTTGACGTAACGGGTGTCGACCTTGACGGCCGCGTCCGTGTCCTTTGCGCCCTGAAGGAAGCCAATGAGGAAGTCGTTGATAACGGGGCTGTCCACGCCGCCGATGAAGCCGACGACCTTATCCTCGTTGATGTTGGCTACGCTCGTGTCGCCGGTAAGGGAGGCTGCGAACACGCCGATGAGATAACCCATGTCGTTCTGCTTGTAGGAGAAGTTGACGACGTTGTCGTTTTCGCCCACATAGGTGGTGTCGTCATAGATCAGGAACTTCTGGTCGGGATGCGCGGTAGCGACTTCCTTAAGGTAGTCGGGCATCTGATAGGTGCCGCACACGATCAGATCGTATTCGCCGGATTCCGCTACTTCATACAGCGTCTCCAGCCACTTGGGCTGATCTTCGTCCGTGCCGCCCATCTCGATGGTCTTGTAGGTGATGCGGCCCGCATCCTGCAGGGATTTGAGACCCGCCTCGGCGGAATCGAAGAAGGACTTGTCGCCAAGATTGCCGTTGACCAAGCTTACGACGTTGTAGACCTTTTTGTCATCGGCGGCCGCGGGAGCGGCTTCGGCAGCGGGCTTCGCGCAGGCAGTGAACAGAGCGACTGCCATTACGACGGTCAGGAGAATCGCAATCAGTTTTTTCATTGTTCGTTCCTCTCTTTTAATGAAAAGATATGTGCAAACCATGGCCTCGTTTGGGTGGCCATGGATGCTATAAAAAGTGTACATGCAAATAGACAAATTGTCAAATGGAACAAGAAAATTTATGAGGAGCACAAAATTATTTTTGCTTGTTTTTTGACGAGGGGAGGACGGCCATTGCGCCGGAAACGCCGTGAAAGGCAAAGCATCACAGCACAATTTAGCAGGTCGCATATGGTTCTGTTATTTCGCCGGGAGATATCGATTATTGTCCCGACACATTATACCTTGAAAGTAAGCCGATCAGCTAACAATGCAGATTAACGCGCAACAGCGTCTATCCATGCGATAGGCGCTGTTTCTGGAGTGATTCGTACATGGCTTTATCACTGAAAACGGGTCAATAAAGAAAATCGTCCGCACAGCCTTGAGAATGGAACAGATCGTTTATGCGTTATGGAGCTCCCTGTTCAGATATTTTTGCGTATAGGCACAAACTGCAAAGCATTTCCCACAAATATCGGTCCTGATGCCAAATTCTCGTTCTGTAATTTGAAGCATACTTGCTTTGCATCGTTTAACATCAACAATACTTTCCCGCTCCATTCCTGCATGCCATATAGTATCTTTAAGGGCTTGCGCTGGACACGCGTGTACGCAAAGCGCGCATGCGCCGCATTGTGATTCCAGGATTGGCGCGTTGGTCTCTAGCGGTGCGTCTGTCAATAAAGCTGAAATGCGGACTGCGGAGCCATATCGTGGCGTGACCAACAGGTTGCTTTTCCCGATCCAGCCGAGGCCGGCCAACGTTGCAACGGTCTTGTGCGGAAGGGTTGTGCAGTCGTTGGCGTCTATCGCAGCGACGGCTTTGGTTCGCGCCATTGCACGATACCCATGATTGGTCAAAAAAATTTCTCCCGCCGTGACGATTTCATCCAGCTTGCGGTTCAGCTTGTCGTAGGTGTGGTAATACGCCAGAGTTGGTGCTGTTTTCAAGCTTTCCACAATGCTTGCCGGCACCGGAACAGCCACCGCTACACCTCTGCTGTAGCCACAGCCTTCAATCATGCTCATGTCGGCAATTCCTACCAACACGGCGCCCGCGTCCTGCAAGACGACGGTCAATTCTTCCGTTACATTCATTTTCTTCTCCTTCGGGTGCGGCTATCACGGCATAGATTTTCATGGGGTGCTTTCACCCATCTGCCTTTGTATAGCAACAATATCAAATCCAAGTGTACACGCGATATGCTTAATCCCTTTATTCCCCAAAATCCAATAAACACAACCGCTTTTGGCGATTGTGTTTATGGATGGCGGAGGAGGAGGGATTTGAACCCTCGCGCCAGTTACCCCAGCCTACTCCCTTAGCAGGGGAGCCCCTTACAGCCACTTGGGTACTCCTCCGTGTCTGCGCTGCTGCGTTGCGATGCCGTGGAATTGGCGGAGATGGTAGGATTCGAACCCACGGGACCTCTCAGCCCAACGGTTTTCAAGACCGCCTCCTTAAACCACTCGGACACATCTCCAGACGCGTCTGAAAAGACCATGCACATTGCACGCTTGGATATTATAGCAAACCCATTTCGGCATGTCAAGAAAAACGGAGGTCGGAAAAAGGCTTATTTTACGCCGCTCAAAATGTCGGCATACGCTGTGCGTGGCTGCGTGGATTCGGCATAAAGCGCAAGGATAAAGGACGCACCCTTCGGCAAAGCTAAAAGCAGCAATAACGGAGGGGGTCTTACGATGGCGCTAAATAAAGTGGAAATTTGCGGTTTGGATACATCCAAACTACCCATGATGACACAAAGCCGCAGCCATGCCTTGCTTTTGCGGGTAAAGGCGGGAGATGAGCAGGCGCGCGAGACTTTTATCCGTGAAAATCTGCGCCTGGTGCTTAGCATCATCCAACGCTTTGCCGGGCGCGGCGAGCAGATGGACGATCTGTTTCAGGTGGGCTGCATCGGGCTTATTAAGGCATTGGATAATTTTGACCTTGGGCATAACGTGCGCTTTTCCACCTATGCCGTGCCCATGATCATTGGAGAGGTGCGGCGGCATCTTCGGGATAACAACGCGCTTCGCGTCAGCCGTTCCATCCGGGATACGGCATATAAAGCGCTGCAGGCGCGCACCGTGCTTACCGAAAGGCTGGGGCGCGAACCGACGATCAGCGAGATCGCCAAGGAAATGGAGGTTTCCGAGGAGGACGTCACCTTTGCCATGGACGCCATACAGGATCCCGTGTCCCTTTTTGAACCCATCTATCAGGACGACGGCGACGCCATCTTTGTGATGGATCAGGTGCGGGATGATAAGAACACGGACGAGCAGTGGCTTACGCGTATCCTCGTGGACGGCGGAATGGACAGATTGACGGAAAGGGAGAAGCGGATCATCGAACTGCGTTTTTTTCATGGCCGCACACAGATAGAAGTAGCGAAAGATATCGGCATCAGTCAGGCACAGGTTTCGCGTTTGGAAAAGGGCGCGCTCAAGCAGATGAGAAAATACGTTTGATGCGGCCGCGCCGCATACTCTGCAAGGAACCCCATACACTTTTGTGTGGGGTGATTTTTTTGAAAAAGCGCGTGATCAAGCTGAAACGCCGTATCGTGGAGTCCATGGATTTCCCCGCCGAAGCGGCGCTGGGGCTTGTGCGGGCGCAGGTGCTGGGGCGGGAGAAGATGTTTGTAGAAAACCATCAGGGCGTGCATGCTTACCATGCTGACTGCATCCGGCTCAAAACGGCGGAGGGTATTTTGCGGGTAGAGGGAAAGAACATGGAGCTTTGCGAGCTGCGAAGGGACAGACTTTATATCACAGGCCAAATATCCGGCTTTTTCTACGAGATGCCACAATGATTTAACATACCGGAGGGTTGTAATGCTGTGGAATTATCTTTGCGGATATGTTATCATACAAATTGAAGGCCTAGGGCTCGAACGTTTCGTAAACCGTATGCTGGACGCTAGCCTGCCCATATGGGGGATCAGGCGCGAGAGCGACGGATCCATGACCGCATCGGTAAGCATCGCGGGATTTTACGCGCTGCATCGCATGATTCGCACGGAAGGGTGGAGCATTCGTATCCGGGAAAAGCATGGCCTGCTTTTTCGCCTTTCACGCTTGCGAGGACGCAAGGTGCTTCTTTATGGTTGGGCGCCCGCATTGATGACGCTGCTGTGCTTTTCGCGCATGATCTGGATCATCGATGTCGCGGGCTGCGACGTCGTAGCGGAGGATACCGTGCGGCAGGCTGTATACGCGGAGGGCATATACCCGGGCGTGCCGCGGCGCGGGCATACCGTGGAAGCGCTGCAAAGTGCCGTGGAAGCTGCGGACGACCGCATCGCCATGGCGAGCGTGACCATATCCGGCGTGGTGCTGCGCATCGAGGTGCGGGAGACGGAGCCGGGTCCGGCCGTGCTCGACGAGAGCGTGCCCGCGCATGTGGTGGCGCGCTGTGACGGCATGATCCTTTCCGTTACCGCACTCAAAGGGCATGCGGCGGTGAAGGCGGGGCAGCTTGTGCGTGCGGGGGATGTGCTGATATCGGGTGATTTGACCAGGGAGGGCGGCGAGCCGATCCTTGTACATGCCCGCGGGCAGGTGCTGGCGGAAACGGTCTATACGGCGGATGTAACGCATGCGCATGGGGAAACGGCGCTGCAAACGGCGGCGCAACGGGCTATGGACGATGTGGACGCGGCGGCGGTGATCGTGGAAAAAAGCAGCCGGACGATGCTATTGCCGGATGGAAACGTGCGCGCGGTGGTCGTGGTGACCGCCCGTGAGGATATAGGAAAAACCAAAGAATTGGAGTAGGCCCATGCAGGAAAATCAAACGCTTATACCTGAAGAATTGGCACGGTATACGGTGGATGTGGAATCCATGGACGAGGTAATCCGCCTGTTTGGCGTATTCGATGAAAACCTACAAATCATAGAAGCGGAAACGGGCGCGCATATCGTGACCGCGCCGGAATGTATTACGCTTACGGGAACCGACGCGGACGCTTCGCTTGCGATGGCGGTGGTGGGGCAGCTTCTTTCCATCATACGGCGTGGCGAGACCATTGACCGGGGGCGTATCCGCTATTGCATCGATCTTGCCAAAGAGGGCAACGCGGAGTTGATCAGCGAGCTGATGGACGACGTGGTGGCCTTTACGAATCGAGGCAGGCAGATCAAATGCAAAACGCTGGGACAGAAGAAATATGTCGCGGCGCTCAAGCGCAACACCGTCACCTTTGGCGTAGGCCCCGCGGGTACGGGCAAGACCTATCTTGCGGTAGCCATGGCGGTATTGGCCTTCAAAAACAAGGAAGTAGACAAGATCATCCTGACGAGGCCGGCTGTGGAGGCGGGGGAGCATCTGGGCTTTTTGCCGGGCGATCTGCAAACCAAGGTAGACCCGTATCTAAGGCCGTTATACGATGCGCTTTATGATTTTTTGGGCGTGGAGAATTTTAAGGCGCTTACCGAGCGGGGCGCTATCGAGGTGGCGCCGTTGGCCTACATGCGCGGCCGCACGCTCAACAGCGCCTACATCATTCTGGACGAGGCGCAAAACTGCACCATCGAGCAGATGAAGATGTTTTTGACCCGCTTTGGCGAGGGCTCCCGCGTGGTCGTTACGGGCGATATTACGCAAATTGACCTGCCCAGAGAGAGAAAGAGCGGCCTTGTACATGCGCTGCATGTGCTCAAGGACGTGGAGGGCATTGCGGAAATCTATTTGACGCACAAGGATGTGGTGCGGCACGAGATGGTGCAAAAGATCATCCGCGCCTATGAAAAAGCGGACAAGCGGGCACAGGAGGATGGCGAATGGAAAAAAGAATGAGCAAATACGCCCCTCTGATCGGGGTATTGATGATACTTGCGCTGTTTGTGCTGACGTCTGCCGCGATCGTGGTCGCCATTACGGATACAAGCTATGATCTTGATGTAGGCTCCATAGCGCCCGAGACCATCTATGCCACCCATACTGTGACGGACGCCATCGCCACCAATGCGCTTCGAGACGCCGCGCGGGCGAATACGCCCGTCGTTTACCGCATCGACAGCACCCGCGCGCAGGAATTGAACGCGCAGGCGGAGACCTTCTTCGTAAGCCTTGGAAGCCTTAGAAGCTATGCGCAGGGCAGCGGGCAGGAGGCGCTTTCCTCTGCGGAGTGGGCGGAGCTGCTGGACGCGTCCCAAAAGGCCACCATGATGAACATGACCACGCCGCCGCTGACCGAGATGCAGCTTTGCTCCGTGCTGGCAGCGGGCGACGCGGATCTTAGGCTGCTGGAAAACATCGTTTTGCCCAAGCTTTCCACCACGCTCAACGCCGGCCTTGCGCCCGAGAGCATAGAAGGCGTGCGCGAAGCTTGTTCGCGTGAGGTGGAAGCGACCACCGGCATCAACGACGTGCTAAAAAGCATAGGTCGTTCTGTGCTGCAGGCCTATATGCAGGCAACCTTTGTGGAGGATGCGGACGCGACGGAGCTCGCCCGCAACGAGGCGGCCAACGCCGTGGAGAACATCCGCGTAAAAAAGGGCGAGCCTGTCGTGATGGAGGATGACGTGATCACCCTTGCGCAGCTGAGCATTCTGGAGGATCTGGGGCTTGTACGCCCCAAAGACGCTTCCCGCGCGCCTGCGATCGGTGCGGTGATAAGCTGCCTGGTTGCATTCGTCATGTTTGTGATCTATATCGCGGAACGGGCGAATTCACTGCTTTCCGACCACAAAAAGCTGCTGCTTTTCTGTTTGCTCTTTTTGATCAGCATCCTTGTGTATCTTTTCACCAGCAAGATCAATGCGCAGATATCCGTTGCCATGTACACGCTGCTGCTGTGCGCGACGCTGGTTTCCTTCCGCGTGGCGCTTGTCACGAGCATATTGCTGGGCTTTTCGCTTGCGCTGATGGCGGGCGGCACGGGCAGCCTGCTGCAATTCAGCAGTTTTTCCGTGTTCGCAAGCACGCTTTTTGCAGGCTCTATGGCGGCGTTTGCACAGCAAAACACACCGAACCGCGCGGCGTACATTTCCGCTGGCGCCATCGGCGGCGGCGTGGGCGCTGTGGTGTTGTTGGGCATGAGCTTGACGCAGGACATGGCATGGGGCGCTATTTTGGCCAACATGGGCTTTTTCCTTGGCAGCTGCGTAATATCTGCCCTTTTGGTGGTAGGGTCGCTTACCATATGGGAAAAGCTGTTCGATATTGCGACGCCCGCGCGGCTGCATGAGCTGCTCAACACCAACAATCCTTTGCTTCGGCAGATGATGGCGGAAGCGCCGGGCACCTACCAGCATTGCATGAGCGTCGCAGCCCTTTGCGAGGCGGCGGCACAGCGCATCGGCGCCGACCCGTTGCTTGCAAGGGTGGGCGCAAGCTATCATGATGTGGGCAAGCTGCGGCGTCCGCTGTATTTTGCCGAAAACCAGAAAAAGGGCGAAAACATCCATGATACCCTTCCGCCGCAGGAGAGCGCCGGCATCATCATCGCCCATCAGCGCGACGGCGTGACGCTGCTTAACAAATACAAATTTCCCGGCGTCGTCACCCGCATGGTGGGGGAGCATCACGGCAATTCGCTGGTGGCGTATTTTTACTATAAGGCGCTGCAGCTAGACCCCAATGTGCAGATGAAGGATTTCCGCTATCCCGGCAACAAGCCCTCCACGGTGGAAAGCGCCATATTGATGCTGGCGGATTCCTGCGAGGCGGGCGTGCGCTCCTTGGGCGAATGCACCCAGCAGGCTCGTGAGGAAATGGTACACAAGATCATCCACGGCAAGATGAACGAGGCGGAAAACAACCTGCTCGACGAGGTGCCCATCACGCTCAAGCAGATCGCGGAGATCGAAAAGAGCTTTATCAAGACCTTCAACGGCATCATGCATGACCGCATCGAGTATCCGGACGAAACGGAGGCGACAAAGGTATGACCGAGGTGGAGATCTGCGTTTCCGGCGCGCCGGAGGATGCGGCGATTATGATCGAACGGGCGGTGCAAGCGGCGTTGCTTTATGAGCACAGGCAGGGCGATGTGACGGTGATGCTCACGGACGACGAGTCTATCCATCATCTAAACCGGGACTACCGGCATGTGGATCGCCCAACGGATGTGCTGACCTTCCCCGCGTGGGAGGGGGAGGCGCTTTTGCAGCAGCCGGACGGGTATTTGGGCGATATTGCGATATCCCTTCCCACCGCGCTTAGGCAGGCGGCGGAATACGGGCACTCCCTCACGCGCGAATTGAGCTTTTTAGCGGTGCACGGGACGCTGCATTTATTGGGCTATGACCATATGGAGCAGGCGGACGCGGACGTGATGTTTGCCTTACAGGATAGAATACTGGAAGAAATGAGTGTGACACGATGAAAACGATGCATGATGTGGAGATCAAAAACATGCTGCGTATGGCAAAGGACGCCAAGCAGCGCGCCTACGCCCCCTATTCGCATTTTTGTGTGGGCGCGTGCCTGAAGGCGGCCTCCGGCGCGTACTATCAGGGCTGCAACATCGAAAACGCGGCCTATTCGCCCACCAACTGCGCCGAGCGCACCGCGATATTCCGGGCTGTGTACGAGGGCGAGCGTGAATTTGAGGCGCTTGCGATCGCATGGGACGGCGAGGACTACGCCGCGCCCTGCGGCGTTTGCAGGCAGGTGCTTGCGGAGTTTTGCGAGGCGAACCTTCCTATTATTTGCGCCAACAAAGAGGGCGACTATATCATACGGACGTTGGGTGAGCTGCTACCCGCCGCGTTTACCAAGAAGGATATGGCATGAAGGAAAATTTATACCGCTCCGGCTTCATCTCCATTATCGGCTCGCCCAACGTGGGCAAAAGCACGCTGATGAACCGCATGGTGGGGCAGAAGGTCTCGATCGTATCCGAGCGCGCACAGACCACGCGCAACCGCATCATGGGTGTATTGACGCAAAAGGACTGCCAGATGGTTTTTTTGGATACGCCCGGCGTGACCTCCCCGAAAAACCGCCTTGGCGAATACATGCTCAAGGTGGCCTATGAAAGTCTCAACGAGGTGGAGGCTATCCTCTTTGTTACGGACGTTAAACAGGGCATACGGGAGAAGGATGAGGCGCTCATCGAAAAGTTGCGCACCGCCAAAGCGCCCGTGATCGCCGTGCTCAATAAAATCGACAACACTACCTTGGATCAGGTGGAGACGGTGCGCGAACGCCTTGAGCGGGAAAGCTTTATCAGGGGCATCCACAAGGTCTCCGCGCTTACGGGCGCGGGTGTAGAGAAGCTGGTGGAAACGCTTACGGGGTATCTTGTGGAGGGCCCGCAGTATTTCCCGGAGGATATGGTCACGGATCAGCCGGAGCGCGTGGTATGCTGCGAGCTGATACGGGAAAAAGCGCTGTTGCTGCTCAAGGAGGAAATCCCGCACGGCCTTGGCGTGGACATCGAGAAGATGGAGCTAAGGCCGGAGGAAAACCTGTACGATATTTGGGCGACGCTTTACTGTGAGCGTGAGAGCCATAAGCCCATCGTCATCGGCAAAAAAGGGGCTATGCTCAAGGCCATAGGCACGGCTGCCCGCAAGGACATGGAGTGGCTCTTGGGCGCGCGGGTGAATTTGCAGCTTTGGGTCAAGGTCAAGGAGGATTGGCGCAACAGCCCCGCTACCCTAAAGACGCTTGGCTACGAGTGAGCACCGTCCGCATCGTTTTGCTGCGTTTGCGTGGCACGATAGGCAAGGTAAGCGCCGATTTTTCCAGTATGCGTAAAATGTTCCCAAAGATCTCGTGCTTCTTCGCTGCTTTGCATGGTTGCCGCCTTTCAAATGGAATAGACCTAGTATCGCTTTGCTTGCATGGCTTCATGCCTAACAATAATTGCTTGGAGAGGATATGCCTACATTGCTCCGCAACGGTATCGTGCTGCGATACGCCAATTATAAAGAGAGCGACAGGATATTGACCATCTTCACGCGGGAACAGGGATTGATAAGCGCCTCGGCGCGCGGCTGCCGCCGCCCCAAAAGCCCGCTGCTGGGTGCGAGCGAGCCCTTTGTTTACGGCGAATTCGCATTGTTTGAAAGAAACGGCGGCAAGTATACCGTGGACGCCTGCGATGTGCGGGAAAGCTTCTATCCCATCCGCGAGGATGTGTCCCGCTTTGCAGGCGGCATGAGCATGCTGCTGCTCACGGAAAAAAGCGGCGCGACGGAGAATGGCGAGGCGCTGTTTTCGCTTCTTTATTACGCTTTGAGCTTTCTTTCCTATGGAAAGGCAGAGCCTGCGGATATCACCATCTGTTTTTTTGTGCGCGCGCTCCATCAGCTTGGCCTGCGTCCCGCGCTTACCGAGTGCGCCTGCTGTGGGAAGGATCTGCGCGCACGGCGGCAGCTTCGCTTTGCGCCGCAGCTGGGCGGCGCCGTCTGCGGCGAATGCGTTGAGGCGGGAACGCCCATACAGGCGCTTTCCTTGGAGGCAATGCGGCGCATGCTGCTGTTGAGGGACGAGGATATGGATAAGGTGCGCCTGCCCGCGGCGGTGCGCGCGGAGCTCAAGGGCGCTATGCGTGCGTACGCATCCTATATTCTGGAATATGATTTCAAATCCTTCGACCAAATCTGAAAAAACACTTCACTTGTAAAAAATTATCTTCTGTCGTATAATGCATAAGGTAAAGGAAGGGCAGGGGAACTGTTATCGTCTCCGCGGAGGCGAAATTGAGTTGAGCTTCTATTGTGTTAGTTATTGAATTGAATATAAAAGGAGAAAAAAGAATGACGAAAAAGTATGTGTATCAGTTCAGCGAGGGCAACGCGAGCATGCGTGAGCTGCTGGGCGGCAAGGGCGCGAACCTGGCTGAAATGACGGGTCTTGGCATGCCTGTTCCGCAGGGCTTTACCGTGACCACGGAAGCCTGCACCCAGTATTATGCCGATGGCAAGCAGATCAACGATGCGATCATGTCTGAAATCTATGAGAACCTTGCAAAGCTGGAAGAACTCAGCGGCAAGAAGTTTGGCGATAAGGAAAACCCGCTGCTCGTTTCCGTGCGAAGCGGTGCGCGCGCGTCCATGCCGGGCATGATGGATACCATTCTGAATCTGGGCTTGAACGACGAGGTGGTGCAGAGCTTTGCGAAAAAGACCGCCAATCCGCGCTTTGCCTATGATTCCTATCGCCGTTTTATCCAGATGTATTCCGACGTCGTTATGGAGGTCGGCAAAAAGTATTTTGAAGAGCTGATCGATCAGATGAAAACGCGCAAGGGCGTAAAGCTGGATGTGGAGCTGACGGCAGAGGATTTGATGGAGCTGGCGGACGCCTTTAAAGAGGAGTACAAGCTCAAGATCGGCAAGCCCTTCCCGCAGGATCCCAAGGAACAGCTGGTGGGCGCTATCAAGGCCGTTTTCCGCAGCTGGGACAATCCCCGCGCCATCTACTATCGCCGCATGAACGACATCCCCTCCGATTGGGGTACGGCCGTCAACGTGCAGATGATGGTGTTCGGCAACATGGGCGACACCTCCGGCACGGGCGTGGCGTTTACGCGTAATCCCGCGACGGGCGAAAAGAAGCTGTTCGGCGAGTTTTTGATGAACGCGCAGGGCGAGGATGTTGTGGCGGGCGTGCGTACGCCGCAGAGCATCGATCAGCTTAAAAAGATCATGCCGGGCGCTTACAAGCAGTTCGTGGAAATTTGCGGCAAGCTGGAAAACCATTACCGCGATATGCAGGATATGGAATTCACCATCGAGGATCAGAAGCTGTATATGCTCCAGACCCGAAACGGCAAGCGCACCGCCGCCGCCGCTTTCAAGATCGCCTGCGATCTGGTGGACGAGGGCATGATCAGCGAAAAAGAAGCCGTTATGATGATCGATCCCAAGCAGCTTGATGCGCTTCTGCATCCGCAGTTCGATCCAGAGGTTCTCAAAAAAGCGGCCGTTGTCGGCAAGGGCATCGCTGCGTCTCCCGGCGCTGCGGCAGGCCGCGTGGTGTTTAGCACCGAGGCTGCGCAGACCCAGACGCGCCGTGGCCATAAGGTCGTTTTGATTCG
>JAUNJX010000001.1:38174-60546 GCA_030533005.1 Clostridia bacterium
GATTCGGCAGGAGACCAGTGCCGAGGACATCGAGGGCATGAACATTTCCGAGGGCGTGCTCACCGCGCGCGGCGGCATGACTTCCCACGCGGCCGTGGTTGCGCGCGGCATGGGGACATGCTGTGTCGCGGGCTGCAACGAGCTGCAGGTGGACGAAGCGAACAAGGTTTGCTCCATCGCGGGTAAGATCTACCATGAAAAGGATCATATCTCGCTGGACGGTTCCACGGGTCTCATCTACGACGGCAAGCTGCCCACCGTGGAAGCTTCTATCGGCGGGGACTTTGCCCGCCTGATGGGTTGGGCGGATCAGTACCGCAAGCTGCGCGTGCGCACCAACGCGGACAATCCGCATGACACCGCTATCGCCGTGCGCTTTGGCGCGGAGGGCATCGGCCTTTGCCGCACCGAGCACATGTTCTTCCAAGAGGATCGTATTCCCGCCATGCGCGAGATGATCGTTGCAAAGAGCGTGCAGGCGCGTCGTGACGCGCTCAACAAGCTCCTGCCCATGCAGCGTACCGATTTTGAAGGCATCTATATGGAGATGGGCGAGCATCCTGTCACCATCCGTTTCCTCGATCCCCCGCTGCATGAGTTCCTGCCCACCAAGCTTGAGGAGATTGCGGATTTGGCAAGCCGTATGCGCATACCCGTGGAGGACGTGCAGCAGACCATCGAGAGCCTGCACGAATTCAACCCCATGATGGGACATCGCGGCTGCCGTTTGGCCATCACCTATCCGGAGATCGCCGAAATGCAGACCCGCGCGGTCATCGAAGCGGCCATCAATGTAAGCCGTAAGACCGGCCGCACCGTGACGCCCGAGATCATGATCCCGCTGGTG
Organism: Clostridia bacterium; assembly: GCA_030533005.1. Lineage (GTDB taxonomy): Bacteria > Bacillota > Clostridia > Christensenellales > CAG-138 > JAQVRG01. The sequence continues at coordinate 39,022 of JAUNJX010000001.1, forward strand.
GGTGAGGAGAAGGAGCTGCATTACGTCAAGACCATCGTGGATCGCACCGCGCGCGTGGTCATGGATGAGAACGATATGGAAATACCCTATCTTGTTGGCACCATGATCGAGATTCCCCGCGCGGCGCTTACGGCGGACGCGTTGGCGGAGGAGGCACAGTTCTTCTCCTTTGGCACCAACGATCTTTCCCAGATGACCTTTGGCTTTAGCCGTGACGACGCCGGAAAGTTCCTGGATTCGTATTATAATAAGAAGATTTACGAGTTCGATCCGTTTGCGAAGCTGGACATTCAGGGTGTGGGTCGTCTGGTGGAAATGGCCGTCAATCTTGGCCGCCAGACCCGCCCCGATATCAAGCTGGGCATCTGCGGCGAACAGGGCGGCGATCCTTCCACGGTGGATTTCTGCAACAAGATCGGCTTGAACTACGTTTCCTGCTCTCCCTTCCGCGTACCCATCGCGCGCCTTGCGGCGGCGCAGGCTGCGATTCGTGCGGAGGCGGAAAACAAGTAAAATACGCCTGATAAAAGAAAAGCTTCGGTCGGTCTGCGGCTGAAGCTTTTTCTGCGTTGAAAGAAGGATTTTGGTGATTCGTGCCGAATAACCGAATTTGGGATGGAGAGTGAAAAGTATGGATGAAGGTTATCGCAAGCATTGCGAGGAGATCGAGGCTATGACGCTGGGCAGGTTTGCCATGCGCTCTGTAGATACAAAGGGGCGTGAGCATCCCCTTCCGCCGTGCCCCGTGCGCACGCCCTTTGTGCGGGATAGGGATCGTATTATCCACTGCAAATCCTTCCGGCGCCTGAAGCATAAGACGCAGGTGTTTTTATCTCCCGTGGGCGATCATTACCGCACGCGGCTTACGCACACGCTGGAGGTCAGCCAGATCGCGCGCACCATTTCCCGCGCGTTGCGGCTCAACGAGGATTTGACCGAAGCGATCGCGTTGGGACACGATATCGGCCACACGCCATTTGGGCATGGCGGCGAGAGCGTGCTAAACGACTTGGTGCCGGGCGGGTTTGAACACAACAAGCAAAGCCGCAGGCTGGTAGAAAAGCTGGAAAACGGCGTGGGGCTGAATTTGACCTTTGAGGTGCGCGACGGCATCGAAAATCACAAGAAAAACAGCAAGGCGGCTACGCTGGAAGGGCAGGTCGTGAGCTTTGCGGATCGAATCGCCTACATCAATCACGATATCGATGACGCGATCCGCGCGGGCGTGCTGTCGCAAGCGCAGCTTCCCCAAAGCTGTGTGGCGGTGTTGGGCGCGACGCATGGGGAGCGCATCAACAGCATGATACTGGATGTATTGCACGAAAGCTACGATAAGCCGACCATCGGCATGTCCGCTGCCGTATACGAGCAGTTTGACCTGCTGCGGGATTTCATGTTTGAAAACGTCTACCTCAATCATGAAGCGAAGCGGGAGGAGGATAAGGCCAAGAACATGATCGCGGCTCTATACCGATATCACTTGCAGCATGTGCGGGAGCTTCCGGCGGACTTTGTTAAATATCTTGACGAGGATGGGCCGGAGCGCGTGACGGCGGATTACATCGCCTGTATGACGGATCGTTATGCCGTGCAGGATTATAAGAATATTTTCGTTCCCAACGACTGGGTTTAATGCAGGAAATGAAAAGAGAATGTCGAATATGAACCACGGCGGGTACCAAGACGGGAAGGAGTGACCCAAATTGCCAAGATTTCCTGACGCATGGATGGGGGAATTGCTATCCAAGGCCGATCTGGTGTCGCTCGTATCCGCGTATGTGCCGTTAAAGCCCAAGGGCGGGCGTATGTGGGGATGCTGTCCTTTTCATAATGAAAAGACGCCTTCCTTTTCCGTCGTGCCGGACAAGCAGTTTTATTATTGCTTTGGCTGCCATGAGGGCGGCGGCGCTGTACAATTTGTGATGGAAATGGAAAAGCTCTCCTATGTGGACGCTGTGAAGTGGCTGGCGCAGCGCGTCGGCATGGAGCTGCCCGAGGAGGTGGACGACGCTTCCATCCGGCAGGAGCGCGCCGTTAAGGAGCGCATTTATGCGGCTAACAAGGAAGCGGCGCATTATTTTTTCGATTGCCTCATGTGTGAGCAGGGGAAAACGGCGCAAGCGTATCTTGTACGCCGGGGGCTGGATTCTAAAGTCGTCAAACGCTTTGGCTTAGGCTATGCGCCGGCGGGATGGGAGAACCTTACACGGTTTCTTACGGATAAGGATTTCACGAAGGAGGAGCTGATCCGCGCGGGTCTTGCTATCAAGGGGAAAAAGGACGGCGAATGCTACGACGCCTTCCGCGACCGCATCATATTTCCCATCATCGATACGAGCGGCCGCGTGTTGGGCTTTGGCGCCCGCACCATGGGGGACGATACGCCCAAGTACATCAACACGGGCGATACGCCCGTATATAACAAGCGCAGGCATGTATACGGATTGAATCTGCTTAAGCGGAAGAAGCTTGCCGACGTGATTATGGTGGAAGGGTATATGGATGTAATCCGTCTGGTGAAGGCGGGCGTGGAGAATACCGTGGCAGGCTTGGGCACAGCGCTCACGACGGAGCAGGCGCGCTTGCTCAAACGCTATGTGCCCGCTGTGTATCTTTGCTATGACGGGGACGGCGCAGGGCAAAACGCGGCGCTGAGGGGCTTGGATATACTGGCAAAGGAAGAACTGGACGTCCGTGTGATCGTGATTCCCGGCGAGATGGATCCCGACGATTATGTGCGTGCGCACGGTGCGGAAGCTTTTCTTGCCTTAAAGGAAAAAGCGCTGCCGCGAAATGCCTTTAAGCTGGAAACGATGGCGCGCAGGTACGATTTGGGCACGCCGGACGGCCGCGAGGGCTTTGCTAAGGAGGCCTGCGCCTTGGCCGGCGGCTTTGAACCGGTGGAGCGCGAGCGCTACGCGCCGCTGATCGCCAGAAAGACAGGGCTTTCGCTTTCCACCGTACAAGCCCAATGCGGGCTGTCGCAGGAAGGCGCCGCGCATAGCGTTTCCAATTATCGGCATACTAAACCAAAAGAAAGCGGGAAAAATGACGGGGCCGATAAGACGGCGATCATGCTGCTTTCCTGTATGCTGGTGTCGAAGGAGGGCGCATTGGCGGTGGTAGGGAAGCTTGCGGACATGGATATGGACTTCCCCGCGGAGATTGCGGATTTCGCTGACGTCCTGCTTGCCGCCTACATGCAAAGCGACATGCCGGATATTCCGTTGCTGCTATCGGCGCAGCAGGGCGATAAGGCGGAGATCATTGCGGCTGCGCAGGTGCAAACGAACGATATTGCGGATCCTGTGCGGACGGCGACGGATTATGTGCTTGCCATGCGCAAGGATCGCATCAATGCAAGAATCCGCATACTGGGCGAGGTGACACCCCTTGCCGGGGAACAGGCGTTTGCGGACGCTTTGGCAGAGATGAACGCGCTGCAAAAAGAGCTTGCGGCGCTGCAATCATAGATTGAAGCACACGGCGATGACGCCGAAAAAGGAAAGGTGATAACATTGAGCAAGAACACGCAGCGTCCACAGAAGGATAACAAGGAATTGGCCAATGCGAAGATCGAAGAACTGATCAATCAGGGCAAGGCTAAGGGCGCACTGACCTACAAGGAGGTCATGGACACGCTGGAGGAGCTTGAACTGGATACCGAACAGGTCGAGCAGATCTACGATCGATTTGAAGCGCTCAATATCGACGTTGTGGAAGAAATCGAGGTAGCGGAGGACATCAACGAGGAGATCGCCGAAATAGAGACGGGCGTAGCCGCCGCCGAAGGCGTGGCCATCGACGATCCTGTGCGCATGTATCTTAAGGAGATCGGCAAGGTGCCGCTTTTGACCGCTGCGGAGGAAATCAGCATTGCCAAACGCATGGCGGATGGCGAGGAGGAAGCCAAACAGCAGCTCGCCGAAGCGAATCTTCGCTTGGTCGTATCCGTCGCCAAACGCTATGTGGGACGCGGTATGCTCTTTCTTGATCTGATTCAGGAGGGCAATCTGGGGCTTATCAAGGCGGTGGAGAAGTTTGATTACCGCAAGGGCTATAAATTTTCCACCTATGCAACATGGTGGATCCGTCAGGCCATCACGCGCGCCATCGCGGATCAGGCGCGTACCATTCGTATACCCGTGCACATGGTAGAGACCATCAACAAGCTGATTCGTGTGAACAGGCAGCTTTTGCAGGAATATGGACGGGAACCGCGTCCGGACGAGATCGCTAAGGAAATGGGCATCAGCGAGGAAAAGGTGCGTGAGATCATCAAGGTGGCGCAGGAGCCTGTGTCGCTGGAAACGCCTATCGGCGAGGAGGAGGATAGCCACTTAGGCGACTTCATCCCTGACGATGATGCGCCAGCCCCCGCGGAGGTCGCTGCCTTTACGCTGCTCAAGGAGCAGCTTATGGAGGTGCTCGACACGTTAACGCCGCGCGAGGAGAAGGTTTTGCGCCTGCGCTTTGGCCTTGACGACGGCAAGGCACGCACGCTGGAGGAGGTCGGTAAGGAATTCAACGTTACCCGTGAGCGCATCCGCCAGATCGAGGCAAAGGCGCTGCGTAAGCTGCGCCACCCCAGCCGCTCCAAAAAACTCAAGGATTTTCTGGAATAAGCAATAAACGAAGCGATAAACGAAAGCCCCGCACGATAAACGAAGCGATAAATGAAAGCCCCGCGTTTGCGGGGCCGTTTTACTGCGTTACTGCCGAAGCTGTGTGAGAAGCGCCCCAAGCCGGGCCTGCTGCTCCGGCGTGAGCATGGGGGACACCTGCCTTGCCATGTTTGCTAACGCCTCGTCATCCATCACGCCCGCATCCCGAAACCCCTTGAGCTCCTGCATAAGCTGCGCCTCGTTCATGCTGCCGTAATGCTCCACGGCGCTTTGTGCGTCCTGCAATTGCTGCGGGTCGACGCTTTGCAGCATCTCGGGGTCAATGGGCTGCGCTGTGCCCTTACTGCTTCTTAAGTCGCGTTTCATGGTGATTACCCTCCTGTTCGTTGTTTCTTCGTTTTATGTTTATGCGCGGACGAACGGCGGCGTGCCTTGCTGCATACATTGATAGAAGCAAAGGGATGGAGGAAAGAGTATGCAGCGTATGCCGCCCAACATGCCGCCACGGCAAAATGGAACACCGAATCAGCGTCCCGCCTCGCCCGCGCTCAACATGGCGCAGCGCATTCGCAGCGAGCAGGGCACACAGCGCGCCGCGCAGTATCTGATGGACATGGAGCCGTATCTCGCGCCTGCGGAACGGGCGCATATCGCGGAGCAGATCGGCGTGACGCTGCCCCAAAGAAGAACGCAGCCGCAGTCCCAGGCGCAGCCGCAAAGCGCGGGAGCGCCCACAGGCGGAATGCCCTTTGGCGGCATACCAAATGGCGGAACGGGCGGTGGTATGCCGGGCGGCGGAAATCCCATGCAGCTGTTGCAAATGCTGGGCGGCATGCCTGGCGGCGTACCCGGTGGTATGCCCGGCGGCGGCAATATGGGCAATATGATGCAGATGCTGCAAACGCTGGGTCCGCTGCTTGGCGGCAAGAAGTAGCTTGCGCTTGCCGTAACGACGCATGTATAATAGGTGACAGGAAAAACGGGAGGTGGCGTATGCGTGAAACCAAGGCGGCAAAGGCCGCGCGGATTAAGGGGGCGCTGGACGCCTTGCAAAGCTCGCATCCGGACGCCGCGCCGCAGCTCGTCTTTTCCAGTCCCTTCGAGCTGTTGATCGCCACCATGCTTTCCGCACAGTGTACGGACAAGCAGGTGAACAAGACGACGGCGGTGCTGTTCCCCCTCTATGACACACCGCAGGCGTTCGCCGATCTTACGGAGGACGAGCTGTGCCCGCTGATCAAAAGCTGCGGGCTGTATAAAACCAAGGCAAAGAATATCATTGCGACCTGCCGTATCTTGACGGAGCAGTATGGCGGCGAGGTGCCCCAAGGGCGGGATGTGCTCATGACGCTGCCGGGCGTGGGGCGAAAAACTGCCAATGTGGTTGTATCCAATGCCTTTGGCGTGCCCGCGATTGCGGTGGATACGCATGTGTTTCGCGTGGCCAACCGCATAGGGCTTACGGCTGCGTCCAATGTGCTGGATACGGAGAAGCAGCTTATGGAGAACATACCAAGGAAGGATTGGTCTATCGCGCATCATTGGCTGATCTTTCACGGAAGGCGCATATGCGCCGCGCGCAACCCCAAGTGTACGGACTGCGCCGTGCGGGAATACTGTTTGTTTAACAAAGGAAAGAAGTAGGAAAGTATGCAATTTGTGGATAAGGCGAGGATCGTGATCAAAGCGGGGGACGGTGGCAACGGCTGCGCGTCCTTCCATCGGGAAAAATTCGTGCAGCGTGGCGGCCCGGACGGCGGCGACGGCGGACGCGGCGGCAATGTGCTCTTTTATGCCGATCCCGCCATGAATACGCTGCTGGATTTTAAATTTCAGCGCTTTTATCGCGCTACGCCGGGGGATGCGGGCAGAGCCAAGATGTCCTCTGGCAAAAACGGCGACGATTTGATCATCAAGGTGCCTGTGGGTACGCTGGTACGGGATGTGGAAACGGGCGCTATCATTGCGGACATGCATGAGCCGGAACGTTCGCGCATCGTGCTGCACGGCGGACGCGGCGGCAAGGGCAATGCACGCTTTGCGACCCCCACCCGCCAATCGCCGCGCTTTTCCCAGCCCGGGCAAAAGACGCTGGAGCGCGAGGTGGAGCTTGAATTAAAGACTATTGCGGACGTGGGGCTTGTGGGGCTTCCTAATGTGGGGAAATCCACCATTCTCTCCGTTTTGACGGCTGCCAAGCCCAAGATCGCGGATTATCATTTCACGACGCTCACGCCGAATTTGGGCGTGGTCAAGCGCCACAACCAGACCTTCGTGCTGGCGGATATACCCGGCTTGATCGAAGGGGCTGCGGAGGGCGCGGGGCTTGGGCATGATTTTTTGCGCCATGTGGAGCGCACACGCATGCTTGTGCATGTGGTGGACATATCCGGCTGCGAGGATCGTGACCCTGTGGAGGATTACCGCAAGATACGGCAGGAGCTGCTTTCCTACAGCGAAAGGCTGTATGCGCTGCCCCAGATCGTGGCGGCCAACAAGATGGACATTACGGGTGCTGAGGACAACCTCGCGCGTCTGCGGGAAGCGCTTGCGGCGGAGGACGTCAAGGTGTTCCCCGTGTCGGCGGCGACGGTTTCTGGCTTTGACGCAATGCTGGATGAGGTGCAGCGCATCCTTGCGACCCTTCCCATGAGCTATGTTTTCGCGGAGGAGGAGATCACGGAAACGCACCGTTACGAGCCGGGCTTCACCATCGAAATGGATGGCGACGTGTTTGTGGTAAAGGGCGGCAGCGTGGAGTATCTTTTGGACACCACCTACGCGGACGACGAGCAGAGCATGCGCCGCTTCCAGCAATTTCTGCAAAAAGAGGGCATCATCGACGCTCTGCGGGAAAAGGGCGCGGGCGAGGAAAGCATTGTACGCATGGGCGAATGGGAATTCGATTTTGTGGATTAACGGGGAGAGAAAAGGATGATTACAGGAAAGCAAAGGGCTGCGCTTCGCAGCATGGCCAATACCCTTCAACCCATCTTTCAGATCGGCAAGGGCGGTATCGGGGAAAATTTGATCGCGCAGCTTGACGACGCCTTGCAGGCGCGTGAATTGATCAAGATCAGCGTCTTGGAATCCGCCGACGTTACCGCGCGGGAAGCATCGGATATGCTGTGCGAGGCTTTGCGTGCGGAACCCGTGCAAACGGTGGGTCGAAAGGTCACGATCTTTCGGCGCAACCACGAAGAACCTAAGATCAAGCTATAGCTTTTGCTGCGGCGCGCTGCGCGCCATCCACCAGGACAGCGTGCCAAGGCTTATGCAAACGATGGCCATAAGCCGGTAATAGAGCGCATAGGGCGCAAAGAAGGAAAACGTGAAAAGTCCCATCGCCACGAGCAGATAGCGCTTGACGCGCTCGGGTGCGAATGGGACGTTTTTTTTGCGTGCTTGTTTTTTTCTGCGCGCCAGCTCCAGTATGCGAAGATCGATGCCCGCGTCATCCAACAGCAGCCCGCGCGCATGCGCCATCGCGCCGAGCACGGAAAAACCCTGCGGGTGAATGGAGATTTGCGCGTTCTCCAATAGCTCCACGGCGTCCTCGTCTATGGGCGCAGTCGAAAAAAGCGCCACGTCCTTACATTGCCTGTAGCGGGCAAGGCGGAGTATGGAAAGCACGGTATCCTTTTGCAAAGGGGTGCTTCGCTGCAAGGGGAAAATGAGGCAATCGGCTGGGTAATCCTCTTTGTGCGAAAGCGCGTATGCCTGCGCCGCGGCGGCAAATTCCCGCCCCGGAAGCAGCAGCAGCTGTTCGCGGGCATAGGCCTGCTGGATACGCGCCCGCTCCCGCAGCTTGAATTTGTCCAGCCGGATGCTTTTATACAGCTCCGCGCACGCGCATACAAGGCCAAGCAGGGTAACGCTCAAAAACCAGCGCAGCCATGCGTCCTCCGTTTTAGACGCAAAAAAGAGATATCCTGCGCCTAAGATCACCGCGCGCAGCGAAAGAAAATCCACGCCGCGCGCGAAGGGGCCGCGCCCGCCGTACAGCTTGCGCTTATAGTATTCCTGAATCGTATGCTTATCGTTCATGTTTTTATTTTTAACAATTGCGAAGGAACTATACAATAGAGTATACTAAACATATGCGGATAGGACTGTATGGCGGGAGCTTTAATCCGATACATAACGGGCATATCGACGTTGCGACGGCGGTCAAGGATGAGTTTGCCTTGGATCGCGTTTTGTTTATGGTGGCGAAGGATCCGCCGCACAAAAAGGTTGCCGACGGGGTGGATGCGCGCACGCGTTTTGCGATGACACAGGCGGGCGTAGGCGGTGTAGACGGCTTTTTTGCAAGCGATTTGGAGCTGCAACGCCCGGGTAAAAGCTATACGCTCTATACGGTGCGGGATTTGCGCGAAGCCTATCCGAAAGCCGAGATATACTGCATTGTGGGGGCGGACATGCTCTTGGAGCTTTCCACTTGGTATGAGGCGGAAACGCTGCTGCGCGAAACCAGCTTCATAGGCGTCGGACGCTCCGGTGTGGAGGGGGATTTGGAGGCGGAGGCGGCGAGGCTCCATGAGGTGTACGGCGCTTCCATTTACCTTAGCCGCTTTGAAGGGCCGCATATTTCTTCTACCGCTATACGGCAGGCGATAGAGGATGCGTTGCCCATAGCGCAGTGGATACCGCAAAGCGTGGAAGCGTTCATTTATGAAGAAGGCGTTTACTTGCCCGATGATTTTCAGGGCATGCAGCAAAAACTGCGTCAAACGCTCAAGGAAAAAAGATACAAGCATACCATGGGGACGGTGCGGTGCGCGATTGAGCTTGCGGCACGCTACGGCGCGGATGGAAAAAAGGCTCGCCTTGCGGCTTTGCTCCATGACTGCGCCAAATTTGATATTCCTACGCAGATCAAGCTTTGTGCGCAATACGATGTGGACATTACGGAGCTGCTCGCCATATCGCCCGCCATCATACACGGCCCGCTGGGGGCGGCGATTGCGAAAACGGAATACGGCGTAACGGACGAGGTGGTGCTTTCTGCCATCTATTGGCACACCCTTTGCCGGGAAAAAATGACCAAGCTTGAAAAGATCATCTATCTTGCGGACAAGATAGAACCAAACCGGGATTTCGCCGGCGTGGAGGCCATCCGTGAAGCGGCGCGACGGGGATTGGATTACGGGGTGCTGGCCTGCATGGATCGCAGTATCGATTATGTACATGCGTTGGATAAAGCCCTGCATCCCAATGTGTTGCGGGCGAGAACCTATATACGGGAGCATATAAAGGAGGACGGGAATTGAAGCTGGAACATCAAGAACAGGCCATGGCCATCTGCGAGGCGCTTTACAACAAAAAAGCACAGGACATTCAGGCAATCTATGTGGCGGATAAAACGATCATCGCATCGTGGTTCATCATATGCAGCGGCATGTCCGTAACGCAGGTCAAGGCGCTTAGCGAGGAATTGGAGCATAAGGCTCCTGAGCTGGGGCTGGAGCTGCGGCGCATGGAGGGGTATACGCAGGGACGCTGGATCGTGCAGGATTATGCTGACTATCTCGTGCATATTTTCTATCCGGAGGAACGAGCCTACTACAATATGGAGCGGCTGTGGGCGGACGATCCGGCGCATTGCATCGATTATTCCACGCTGCGCGATAAAGAAGAAGGCTGATCCCTGAAGAAGGATCAGCCTGCCCCTTTTGAAAGGGAAGAAGCCATGCTGTTGTGTTGTTATAAGGCAAGATCGACGTGCTGGATGGTGCCGGCCGTGCCGTTTTCTCTAAGAAAAACGCCGGTGCTGCGCAATTGGCCGTTCAATTGATTGGCGTGGTCTTTTAAACCGTATTCGGTGGAGACGTTGCCAAGATAGATCGCGCCGATGCCTTTTTCGCCCAGCGCTATGAGCTTGCTGTTGCCCGCGTCGTCCTTCATCCAGATACGCAGCTTGTCATAGATGGGATCGTTTTCGTCGATCCAGTTGTTGCCGTCGCTGTCGTAACGGGAAAGATCGGCAAAGCCATCGCCGGATTGCGTGCCGAAAAGCTCATTGCCGTCGTTTACCACGCCGTCTGCATTCTTGTCCAGCGCCAAAAAGCCGCTGCCTTGCAAGAGGGTGGAGATCTGATCGCTTTTTCCGTCCGCGTCAAGATCAAAGGAAAACTTGGTGTTGGACAGCCCCGCGCTGGCCGCGTCAAAGTTGACCACCAAGGGATCACAAAGATTGGCGTTGCCCAAACGGAGGGAGAAGCTGTTCGCTTCCGCAAAGGAGCGCGACATGGAAAGATCAACATTGAAGGCAATCTCGCGCCCATCCGCTGTTTTGACGCGTCCTTCGGATGCGAAGCTCACCTGCTCCGTTTCCTGATAGTATTCCTGCGATTCCATGATCATGCCCCAACCGCCCTGACTTTGTCCTTGGCCTTGACCGTAAACCATATTGAAGGTTTGATCGAAGGATTGAGAAAAGCTGACCTCGTCAAAAAAGTGGAACTTTATTTTACGACCGGTTAACGCCTCGATGATTTCTTGAAGCGCCATAAGAAGCGTATAGCCTTTATCGCCCAAATCGTAACTGAACAGGGGATTGGTCCTGGAGGAGCGCGTGGATTGCGTCATGGCCGAATTGCCGCGATCCGACAGATCAACGACAACGCCTTCCGCTTTTTCTTCCGGCAACGCTTCTTCTTCCGCTGGCGCAACGGCATTTTGCATGCCTGCATTGCCGTCCAACGCTGCGGGACGTTCCCCGATCCAGGAGGCAATGGTTTGTTTTTTCGCGTATATCTCCGTGCGGACGGAGCTGGATGTAAGCTGAACGGCAGAACTGTCGATCTTCATAACGATGGCCTCCTTGCCATGCCGCATTACGGCGTTGTTTGTCAATGATAGCCCGCGACGTCCTTTCGCGGACAGAGACGGAAACGTCTCTACACTCAATATCGAATAAACGTGTTTATAATTAAGGAAACGCGAAGGAAAAGAATTTACAGTTTATTAACAGGGAACGGCGCGCGTGACGTTCATGCGCCTAACAAAACCGTGCGAACTGACGATAAAGAAAGTAGTGAACTTTGGAAGAAAACCACGATGAGAGAAAAATGGGAGGGGTACAAGATGAAAAAAGGGATTATGCGCTTGATCGCGCTGCTATTGGTGCTGGGGATGCTTAGCGCCTGCGGCACGAAGCCGGCCGCGTCGCTGCCACCGGAAGTGCCGACGGTTGCGGCCGCGGAGGAACCGGCAGTCGGCCTGCCGAATCCCATCGTTGAGGTGGATGGCTATAAGGCTTTGACGGACGCCGTGCCGGGCACGATGCTGTCCGACGCACCGGTGGGGGCAAGCGATGTAACATACAGCTATATCAATGGCGAACCGATCATTTCCCAGATCATGTTCACCTATGGCGGAAACGAATATACCTACCGCGCGGCGCAGGCAGCGGAAAACGCGCAGCAGGATATCTCTGGCGTTTATGATGCGCTTCCCAAAACGTCCGAAAACAACGCGACGGATGGCGGCGTTTATAAGCTGCAATATGACGGCAAAACCACCATCGGTCTTGCCACTTGGTACTATGCGCCCACGGGCTGCCAGTATTCGCTCTTTACGCCCACGGGCTGCGACGTGTCCCAGCAGATCGAGGAGGTCGTGGATGCGCTGCTGCCTATAGACACGGGCGCGGAGGAAACGGCACAAAAGCCGCCGGTCACGGGCGAGGTCACGGGCAAGGTGCTGCAGGTGGAAACGAACGATATCATAGTGAACCTTGACGATGACAGCACGCATGTTTTCATGCTCACGCACATTTACAATGTGGAAGCAAAGCCCGGCGACGTCGTCAAGATCACCTATGGCGGCGATCTTTCGGATTCGCCCGAGGCGCTGGAGATCGAAGTGCAGGCTTCTGAGAAAGCCGAGCAAATGGTCAACGGCACGATATCCCAATGCGAAGACAACTTTGTGCACGTCAAAACCGAAACGGATAACGTATACGGCTTTATCGTGGACAAGGATACCAAGCTTACGGGGGCGGCCAAGGCCTTAAAGGAAAACAACATCGTGACCGTTACCTATACGGGCGATCTTACCAATATGCCGGTGGCAAAGAAGATCGATACCGTGGTGGTGGTACCGGATGCGCCTGACCCGTTGGTCAACAAGACCTTAAAGGGAACGGTCAAGTCGCTTGCCTCCAAGTCCTTTGTGCTGCACACGGACAGCGGCTCGAACTATACCTTCCCCAAGGATGGCAATACAAAGATATCCGGCAAGTACGATCTTGCAAAGGGCGCCAAGGTCAAGGTGACGTATGACGGCTATGCCTCCAAATCTCCTTACGCCAAGAAGATCGAGGTGCTGGCGCCCGCCGATCCCACGCCGCCCTCTCCCACGCCCGTGGTCACGCCTACGCAGCTTTACAGCGTAAGCGGCCGGATCATCAGCAAGTCCGGTAATGTGCTGGCGATCGAGAACGGCGCCTGCAAGACCTTCTCCTTTATACTGAATAATGCCGTGATACAGGGTAATGGCTATGTGGGCGGCAATGCGGAGGTCACCTATTATGTCGACAGGTACGGCGCATCGGTGGCGACCAAAGTGGTCTATTCCGGTGTTACGCCTGTGCCTACGGCGGCAGCGTCGCATACCATTTACGGCACGGTGATCGTACAGGCCGGCAACGCCTTCTCCGTTTCGGATGACTGGGGACAGGTTTATTCCTTCCTGCTTCGTTCTCCCACCATCGTCGGCAACGGCGGTGTGGGCGATTATGTCACCGTGACCTATACGGATACCTCCAGCGGCCCCAATGTGACCCGCATCGTATACCAGAACAGACCTGTTCCTACGATCGTGCCCGTACCGACCGCCGTGCCGCCTGTGCCCACGATTGCACCTGTTCCTACGATCGTGCCCGTACCCACTGCCGTACCGCCCGTGAGCCATGTGATCTACGGTACGGTGACCATGCAGGCCGGCAACGGACTGGTGGTGCAAAGCGACAGCGGGCAAAGCTATTCCTTCCTGCTGGGCGCGCCCTCTATTTCCGGCAGCGGCGGCGTAGGGTCTTATGTATCCGTGACGTATATGGATACCGAGAGCGGCCCGCAGGTGACGCAGCTTGTGTATATCTCCGCGCCTGCGCCGCTTGTGACGAGCGACCCGGTGGTGGATTGGGGCGATATAGACGATGCGCTGGTCGTTACCTCTCAAACCGCGCCCATTGGCGAGGGCGCCGTGGCGACAACGGCTACACCCGTGACGGATTGGGGCGATGTGCCGGCCATAGGCGACGCGGTCATTGCATATTGAGGTGAGAAAACCGGATCAACAGGGCGGGACGCGGCGAAAGCTGCGTCCCGCTTTTTTGAGCATGAGAGCATAAAAAATTTGGAAAAACCTGTTGACAAAAAACATATGAATGAACTAACATATGAATACAGAGAAATATGAAGGGCGGTTCAAATGAAATGAAGCAGCCGGAACACAATCATGAAGCCATACTCGAACGCGTAAAGCACGAGCTGCCAACCGACGAGCTGCTGTGCGATCTGGCGGATCTGTTCAAGGTGTTTGGCGATACCACAAGGATGAAGATTCTGTATGCGTTGCTGGAGAGCGAGCTTTGCGTCTGCGCGATCGCGGAGCTGCTGCGCATGAATCAATCCGCCATATCCCACCAGCTCAAGGTGCTTAAGGACAACAATCTGGTGGCGAACCGGCGGGAGGGAAAGACCATCATTTACTTCCTCGCGGATGAACATGTAAGAGGGATCGTGGCGCAGGGATTCGATCACCTGATTGAAGAAAGGACGGAGAAAAAATGAAAAAGACGTTTAAGCTGGAAGAACTGGATTGCGCAAATTGCGCTGCGAAGATGGAAAATGCAATTCGTAAGCTTGAAGGCGTAACGGATGCGCAGGTCAATTTTTTCGCCCAGAAGCTGACGCTGGAGGCGGCGGACGACGTTTTTGACGACGTGCTGGCGCGCGCGGCGGCGGTCTGCAAAAAGATCGAGCCGGATTGCCGTATCATACTGTAATATAGGTGAAATGCATGAAAACGTTGAACAAGGATCAAAGGAATGCGCTCTATCGCATTATTGCCGCGATTGTGCTGCTGGTCGTAGCGTGGCTGCTGCCCCTGTCGGGCGTGTGGAGGCTGCTTGTTTTTCTCGTGCCCTATCTTATCGTGGGCGGCGAGGTGCTTGTGGCGGCATGCAAAAATATTTTGCGCGGGCAGATATTTGACGAGGAATTCCTCATGACCATTGCAACCCTTGGCGCGTTGGCTATCGGGGAATACCCCGAGGCGGCGGCGGTCATGCTGTTTTTCCAGATAGGCGAGCTTTTTGAAAGCATCGCCGTGGGAAAAAGCCGCAGGTCTATTGCGGCGCTGATGGATATCCGTCCGGATACCGCCGTTGTGCTGCGGGAGGGAAAAGAGCAGACCGTTTCGCCTGAACAGGTGGCGGTTGGCGAAAGCATCGTCGTCAAGCCCGGCGAAAAGATCCCGCTGGACGGTATTATACTGGAAGGCGCAACCACGGTCAACACCGCGGCCCTTACGGGAGAAAGTCTTCCGCAGGACAAAAAGGTGGGTGAGCGCGTGTTGAGCGGCACGGTAAATCTTTCCGGTGTTATCACGGTAAAAACCGATAGCAGCTTTGGCGAAAGCACCGTATCCAAGGTATTGGAGCTCGTGGAGAATGCTTCGTCCAAAAAGGCGCGGGTCGAAAACTTCATTTCCCGCTTCGCAAGGTACTATACGCCCTGCGTGGTGGCGGGCGCCGTGCTGCTGGCATTTGTGCCGCCCCTGCTCTTTGGGCAGGCATGGAGCGTATGGATCAATCGCGCCCTGATCTTCCTTATGGTATCCTGCCCCTGCGCGCTGGTCGTATCCGTGCCGCTGTCCTTCTTCGGCGGCATAGGCGGCGCGTCCAAGGAGGGCATTCTCATCAAGGGCGCAAGCTTTATGGAGGTGCTTTCCAAGGCGGATACCTTTGTGTTCGATAAGACCGGCACGCTTACGGAAGGCAACTTTACCGTAACGGCCATCCACCCTGAAAAGGTCAGCGAGGATAAGCTGTTGGACATTGCCGCCGCGGCGGAAAGCTATTCCAGCCATCCCATTGCGGAGTCCATTGTGCGGGCGCACGGCGGGCATATCGACACCGCGTGCATCGGGGAAACCACGGAGCTGTCCGGCATGGGCATTAAAACCGTGATCGATGGTGAGACCATTTACATCGGCAACGGAAAGCTGATGGACAGCATAGGCATTGCGTGGCATCCCTGCCATCTGACGGGTACGGCGGTGCATGTGGCGGACGGCAAGGACTATCTGGGGCACATCATCATTGCGGATATTCCCAAGAAGGACGCAAAGGCGACGTTGGCGCGCCTTAAGGCGCTGGGGGTCAAAAAAACCGTCATGCTCACGGGCGATACGGCTGCCGTAGGTGAGGCCGTAGCCAAAGAGCTCGGCGTTTCAGAGGTTCATGCGGGACTTTTGCCCGATCAGAAGGTGGAGGACGTGGAACGGCTGCTTACAACCAGCCATGGCCTTGCGTTTGTGGGGGACGGCATCAACGACGCTCCTGTGATCTCGCGCGCGGATGTGGGTATCGCCATGGGGGCGCTGGGCAGCGACGCTGCGATAGAGGCGGCGGACGTGGTGCTCATGGACGACAAGCTGAGCAAGCTGCCCCGTGCCATCGAGATATCCCGCAAGACCATGCGCATCGTCAAGGAGAATATCGTTTTTGCGTTGGCTGTTAAGGCGCTGGTGCTGCTGCTGGGTGCAGTGGGTATTGCCAACATGTGGACGGCGGTGTTTGCGGACGTGGGCGTGCTGATATTGGCGATCATCAACGCCATGCGCGCGCTGGGCGTGACAAAAAAATAGAATCGGAAACTCTACGGAGCGTTTGTTGCGCTTTTGATGGGTTCTGCTACAATAGTTACTCGGAGGTGAGCGGCGATGATGGATTGTGAAAAGGTAGGTAAGCTAATCCGTACCTTGCGTCAGGAAAAGCATATGACACAGCGGGAGCTTGCGGAGGCGCTGCATCTAAGCGACAGGACGATTTCTAAGTGGGAGCGCGGCTTGGGCTGCCCCGATGTTTCCCTGCTTGCTTCGCTTTCCGCGCTGTTGGGCGTGAACATCGAGGGGATGCTTTCGGGGGATCTGTCCGCAAACGATTTTGTAGGAGGAAACATGAAAAACGCGAAATACTTTGTCTGCCCCACCTGTGGGAACGTGACGCTTTGCACGGGCAATGCGGACGTATCCTGCTGCGGGCGGCGGCTGGAGGCGCTGGAAACGAAAAAAGCCGCGGAGGACGAAAAACTGACGGTGGAGCAGGTGGAGGACGAGTGGTATGTCTCAAGTGTCCACCCCATGCAAAAGGAGGATTACATATCCTTTATCGCATTTGCGACAGGCGATAAGATACTGATCCTTAAGCAATACCCCGAATGGAATCTGCAAGCGCGCATCCCCAAGCGCGAGCATGGGAAGCTGATCTGGTACGATACCAAACGGGGACTGTTTTATCAATTGCTTTGAATTCCAAACGAATCTATGCTATGTGGCGCGCGCTTGTAAACAGGCGTGCGCCTTTTCCGTTTCATACCTTTTGCGCCAATTTCACATCCTTGTCATTTTGCCGTGGTATATGTATACTTGTAATACGAGACACAAAGGGGTGAAGCAAAATGTCAACCATCAAAGAAAATCTTCCCGTTGTACCGCTGCGCGGCCTTGTCGTGCTGCCCGGTGAAATGCTGCATTTTGACGCGGGACGCACGAGCAGCGTCCATGCGCTGGAGGAAGCGTCCTTGCGGGATTGCCCTGTATTTATTTCATCCCAGCTGGATGTACATAAAAACGACGTAACGCTGGAGGATATGTATCCTATCGGCACGGTTTGCCGCGTGAAGCAGGTGCTTTGCCTGCCCGGGGATTCTATGCGGGTACTGGTGGAGGGAAAAACGCGCGCGAAGATCACGCACGGCGCAATGGCTTCCGACTATTGGCGCGTGGACGTATGTGAGCTTGACGATGTGCCCTGCGAGCAGGTCATGGCGGAAGCCTTGCGCCGGCGCATCCATAAGGCGCTCAATGAATTTGCGAGGCTTTCGGCGAAATTTGCCCGCGAGGCGCTGGATATCTTGACGCATGTGGAAGCGCCGGGTGCGTATGCAGACGCTGTGGCCAACGTGGTGTTCACCAAGGTGGAACAGCGGCAAGCCGTGCTGGAAGAAGCGGACGTGGAAGCGCGCATGAAGCTGATCCTCACCATGCTCAACGAGGAGCTGGAGATTCGCCGCATGGATATGCGCATCAACGAGCAGGTGAAAAAGCAGATCGACCAGAACCAGAGGGAATACTATCTGAATGAGCAGATGAAGGCGATCCGCAAGGAGCTGGGACGGGACGACGATGCCGAGGCGGACGAATACCGCGCGCGGCTGGAAGCAAAGGATATGCCGGAAACGGTGCGAAAACGCATCCAAAAGGAGATTGACAGGCTGGATGGCCTGCCCTCCGGCGCGCACGAGGCGCCTATGGCGCGAAGCTATATCGAATGCCTGCTCGATCTTCCTTGGACGGAGGTCAGCGAGGATAATCTGGACGTCAAGCACGCAAGAAAAATATTGGATGAGGATCATTACGGACTGGATAAGGTCAAGGATCGTATCGTGGAATACATCGCGGTAGCCGCGCGCACCCATAAGCTCAACGGTCAGATTCTTTGCTTTATCGGCCCGCCGGGCGTTGGCAAGACCTCCATATCCTCCTCCATCGCACGGGCTATGGGGCGGAAATTCGTGCGCATGAGCCTAGGCGGCGTGCGGGACGAGGCGGAGATACGCGGGCACAGGCGCACCTACATCGGCGCGATGCCCGGCCGTGTAATCGCCGCCATGCGACAGGCGGATGTGATCAATCCCGTCATTCTTTTTGATGAGATCGATAAGCTTGCGAGCGACTACCGGGGCGACCCGGCGGCTGCGATGCTGGAGGTGCTGGACAGCGCGCAGAACGATACCTTTCAGGATCATTTCGTGGAGATACCTTATGATCTTTCCAAGGTTATGTTCATCACCACTGCCAACAACCGGGAAGGCATACCCGAGCCGCTGCTTGACCGCATGGAGATCATTGACGTGCCAAGCTATTTAGAGACCGAGAAGATCGAGATCGCCAAGCGTCATCTTTTACCCAAGCAAAAGGAGAAGCACGGTATTGGCAAATCCGAGCTTACCATACCCGATACCCTGTATCCGCTCATCATCAACGGCTATACGGCGGAGGCGGGCGTAAGGTCTTTGGAGCGCACGCTGGGCAGCATTTGCCGCAAGGCGGTGTGTGAATTGAGCGAGGAGAAAACACGCATCCGCATGGGCAGGCAGAAGCTGATCAACTATCTTGGCCAACCGAAATACGATACGCCCCTCGCGTCCCGTGAGGACGCCGTGGGCGTTGTGACGGGGCTTGCGTGGACGTCCGTGGGCGGTGTGACCATGGATGTGGAGGTGCAATGCGTCAAGGGAAGCGGCCAGATCCTCACCACCGGCCAGCTTGGCGACGTGATGCAGGAAAGCGCAAGGGCGGCCTTGACCTATGTGCGCGCACAGGCTGCGGAGTGGGGGATAGACCCGGAATTCCTGAAGGAAAACGACCTGCATGTACATGTCCCGGAGGGTGCTGTGCCCAAGGACGGCCCCAGTGCGGGCGTTACCATGATGACGGCTATCGTGAGCTGCCTTACGGACATCCCGGTGCGCGCGGGCGTCGCCATGACGGGGGAGATCACTTTGCGCGGGCGCGTGCTGCCCATAGGGGGATTGCGCGAAAAGCTGCTTGCAGCACTTCGCGCGGGCGCGCATACCGTGGTGGTTCCTGAAAAGAACAGGAAGGACATGGAGGAGGTGCCCGCCCAGATCGTGCAGGCGCTGCACATCGTCTATGCTGACGACGCACGGGCCGTTTTGCAAACGGCGCTCGTGCAGATGCCGCATCCCGTACCCATGCCCCTGCATGTGGCGCAAACCGAAAGAATAGGAGCGATGCAATGAGTGATTTTGCCATACGGCAAGCGACGTTTTTAACAAGCGCGGGGCTGGGCTCCGCATACCCGCCTGCAGCCCCCTCCGGCGTGGAGATCGCCATGGTGGGAAAGTCCAACGTAGGCAAAAGCAGCCTCATCAATTCGCTTTGCAACAATTATAAGCTGGCGCGTACCTCGGCGAGCCCGGGTAAGACACGGCTGATCAACTTCTTTTTGATCAACCGTGATTTCCATCTGGTTGACCTGCCGGGGTACGGCTTTGCCAAAGCCTCCAAGAGCGAGAAGGATAATTGGGGAAAGCTGATGGAGGATTATTTATCCACCGGAAGGCTCACGCATATTTTTTTGCTGCTGGATATCCGCCATGCACCCACGTTGGAGGATCGGCAGATGTTCCAATACATCGTCTACTACAATATACCCTTTACGTTGATCGCCACCAAGGCGGATAAGCTGGCGCGCAGCAAACGGGCGCAGGCGGCCAACGCGGCGGCGAAGCTTCTGGGCGCGCCGCCCGCAGCCGTGCCGTATTCGGCGGAGAACGCACAGGGGCGCGAGGAGATACTGGCGCGCATGGATGCGATTCTTTCCGACCATGTCGCGTTGCGCATGACGATGCCGCCACAAGATATATCGGAAGAAATACAATAAAAAATGCGCAATGCTCTTGACATGGAAATGTCCCTTTCGCATAATAATGAGGTACTGATAATGTCATGAGCGGAGGTAAGGTTCCATGGGCTTTCGAAAGTGCCCCATATGTGAGCTCAACTATATTTCGGATGATGAAAAGTGCTGCGGCGTATGTAAACGCGCACAGCATGGCGGCAACGACAACGATGACGCCGTGATCATGTGTATCGAGTGCGGTGAGCATCCCGCTGTGCGCGGCTCCGAGCTGTGTGCGGCGTGTCTGCGTGAGGCGCGGCGGCAGGAGAAGCTTCAGAAGGTTGAAGAAACCATGCAGGATACGGACTTGGACGTGAGCGCGCTGGATGATATGGAAGTGCCCATAGGCGAAGGCGATGACGACATCCCTGAAACGGAGATGCAGGAGATCCACAGGGAACTCGACGGCGACTATGAGGACGAGGAAGATGACGACGAGGATGACGGCGACGAGGAAGATGACATGCACTAAACGGAACGAGGGGGCGGCATGAAGGTTTACGCGATAGGCGATCTGCATCTGTCTCTCAATTCCAATAAGCCCATGGATGTGTTCGGCGATCAATGGAAAGGGCATTTCGAGCGGGTAAGCGAGGCTTGGAATGCTTTTGTTTTGCCTGACGACATCGTGCTGCTGCCGGGAGATCTAAGCTGGGCGATGCGTTTGCCGGAGGCGATGGAGGATATCTGTGCTGTCGGTAAGCTGCCGGGGCGGAAGGTGATCCTGCGGGGCAATCACGATTATTGGTGGACGTCCATTACGCAGCTTCGGGCAAGCCTTCCGGAAAATATGTATGCGCTGCAAAACGACGCGTTGCAGCTCGACGGCGTTGCGATTGCCGGAACGCGCGGATGGCTCTGCCCGGGCTGCGGCGCCTTTGCGTCGGAGGATCAAAAGATCTATGAGCGCGAGGCGATTCGTCTGGAGCTATCCTTGCAGAACATGAAGGACGCGCCGGTGCGCATCGGTATGCTGCATTATCCCCCCTGCAACGAGCGGCGGGAAGCTTCTTTGTTTACGGAGCTGTTTACCCGTTATAACGTGCAAAAGGTCGTATATGGGCATCTTCACGGCGCTGCATGCCGCAGCGCTTTCGAGGGCGAACGCGGCGGCGTGCAATACGCACTTTGTTCGGCGGATTACCTTGATTTTGCGCCGCGGCTTTTGCTGGAAACCTA